>CAZZIT010000227.1:0-2706 GCA_964654365.1 uncultured archaeon | reverse complement strand
GTATTATATTATTATCGCGAAGATAATCAGTCCTATGGTAAAATTTTTAATCTTCCAAAATGACTATGGATATGGAAATCCTGAAGCTCTGGATACATCAATCTGACTGCCCTTTCATAATCAGTTCGGATGATTTTGAAGTCAGATACTACCACAACCTAATAGAGGTGAACGACAAAACGACCGTAAAGAGAGGTTACGTCACAGCGAAGGATTCTGAGGAATTGCAAAACTGTCTTGAGTGGCTTTTTGGAAGCAAATCATTGCTAAATCACCAGATTTACGAGAAATGTCCTGGCTTTGTTTTGATGCGGATGGACTTGAGTCACACCCACGCAATGGATTTGCTCTTAAAAAACAAGGGATATGTTGTGGGACCCTTCATTGCAGAAAAGGGTAAAGAAGTCTGGCAGGTGGGTTTCGACGATAGGGAATCGATGGAGAAATTCCTTGATAGCCTATATCCTGACGATTACACGATACTCAGGCACTGCACGCTCCCAGCGATGAGTGAAATGAGTGAAATAATCGGAAACATAGAGGATATTGTGCTCTTTGTAAATACAATAAAGGAGCTCACACCAACGGAGAGGATTACACTGAAGAGGGCGATAGAGAGTGGATACTACGACCAGCCGAAAAAAGCGAACATAACCGAGCTCTCAGACGCTTTTAACATTTCGAAGGTTGCGGTGTATAAAAATCTGAAAAGGGCTGAGTATAAGATAATGAAGGCGTTACTGAGACTTTTGATGAACATGGAGCTAAACGAAGGGGGACTTGATGAAAACAGGAAAAAAATCCTCAGGAGGTTGAGGGACTGAAATTTCTGGCCAATATTTTGAATAAATTGGCCTCTATTTCGAATGTTCTGTCGCAATTCGCTTTAAAAACGTCTGTTTCCATCAGGTCAAACCCGAGAAATCTAATTCCATTGCTCTGTGCCAATTTGACTATCTCGAGGACTGTGCGGTAGACTTCATCCTCGGAAAGACCAGTATAATCCAGAAACCTGGCGCCAGTAAGCGCGTTTTTTGAGCCGATGTCGACGTCTATGGAGATGTAAATGTACTTCGCTTCAAGCCCCTTAATCGCCCTTTTCAGAATTTTCTGAATTTTCAGTCTTTCCTTGGGGATGATTTCGACTCCCTTTTTTTCAAAGCTTAGGTAGTGCTGTAGGTATTTCTTTATCCTCGGGTCATCGATCTCAAAAGCACTTTGCGGTGGATAATCTGAAACTCCAGCAACAACCAGATTTTGAGGTTCAACGAGCTCCTCTTCTACCAGGAAATGCAAGAAAGAGTCCGCGTTATAGCTTTCAGGCCTCCACATTATGTATGGATCTCTCGGATCAAAAGGCGTATCCGGATTGTTCTCCAGATCGTACTGTATCACGCCGCATCTTACTGATGGAGTTATGGCATCGAAATGGCTGTCCAAGACGACCAAAGCCAAGTCTTCGGGGCCAAATTTCTCGCTTAGAAACTTCACGACCCCCCCGCTAATCGAGTGATCAACGCCTATCAGGGAAACAAATTCGGCATCCTTACCCCTTAGCGTTTCACAGACCATGTTTGCGTATTCGAGGCACCCATTGGAGTCTATAAAGGCCACAACGTTTTCGACCGTTAGCAGATCTAAGTAGCTCAAATCGGGTGCCGGTAGCAACCACGGTTCAACTTCGACCTTGAGAGCAT
Source organism: uncultured archaeon (assembly GCA_964654365.1). Lineage (GTDB taxonomy): Archaea > Halobacteriota > Archaeoglobi > Archaeoglobales > Archaeoglobaceae > WYZ-LMO2. The sequence goes on along the minus strand of CAZZIT010000227.1, from coordinate 1,009 downwards.
TTAATTTGATTCCTTCCTGTGCCAGTCTAAACGCGATTGCATCGTAAGGATCCCTAAATTTTAGGTTTGGATAACCCTTCAAAGCATTCTCAATTTTAAAATTTATGACGAACTCCCTCTCATCTGGGTCGAGAGGGCATGAAATTGCCTGGAAGCCATCAAGCATAAAAAATTTAAATTGGAGCAATAACTTGCCATTTTTCTCTGATTTCTTTCCAGCTCATTTTCTTTGCTGCTTCAGCGTATTTGGGGGCCTGATAGGCCTTCTTCCCTACAATACCAAGCGGGAACGTTTTTACATACTCTTCTGTTATTGGTCCACCGCCGCATATGAAGGGTATCTCTATATTTTTCTCCACGAGCTTTTGAGCGATCTTCGGGAAAGCAGACATCGTAGTCGTCATCAGTGCAGTTCCGGTAACCATTACGGGCTTGTAATTCTCGACAGCCTTCACGACTTCGTCAACAGGAACATCTCTGCCAAGGTCTATTACCTCCCAGCCATCTGCGATCAAGAAGGCCTTCGCGAGGTTCTTGCCAAGGTCGTGAAGGTCTCCCTCGGCCACATGCATCACAACTCTGCCCTTCTTCTCGACAGCCCCTGCCTTGCCAGAAATTTCTTCAAGTATCTTTATGCCCTCCTGCATCGCATTCGCCGCAAGAACAACCTGGGGCAGGTAGAAGACGCCGTTTTCGTATAGCTTTGTAACTGCGTTCATTCCCATCGTCAATCCTTTGTCTACGACTTCCTTAGGATTGAACTTCCTAAGGGCTTCCTTTACGAGTTCGGAAACTTTCTGCGCTTCTCCCCTGAACACGGCATAGGCGATCGACTTGAATGGCTCTTCGGTCGGCATCATGTCCTTTATCAGTTCCTCGGGATCCAGCGCCTTCCTCTTCTCTTCCTCTTTAAGAATTTCCGCAGCGTAAGAAGTTGCTCTTCTCACCTTCTTGCCCTTCTTTTCGGCAAATTCTCTTGCAGCTTCAACAAGAGCCACGATGTTCTGAA
>CAZZIT010000226.1:0-21061 GCA_964654365.1 uncultured archaeon | reverse complement strand
AGAAGGCTTAGTATTCTCTCCACGTTTTTCGAGGCTTTTAAGACAGAATCTACATCGTCTACGAAGATGAAGTCGAAGTGCAGGTCTTTCATCTTTTCGAAGTTCTTCGCGAGGAACTGGGCAGTGGTGATGAGGATGTGGAATTGCGGAAGGCTCTCAAAAAATTCCTCACGCTCCCTGATCTCAGAGTGGTAAAAGCCAACTGAAAGATCTCCGGGCTCGTTAAGGCTTATTCTGAGCCCCAACCTTTCCGAATATCCTTTAATATTTTCAACGGCGAGTTTAACAAGTATTGAGGTTGGGAAAACGATGTAGCACCTCCTTCCGCGATTGGCCAGGAATAGAGAAATGGCAAGCCCAAAAGAGGTCTTTCCTATACCCGTGGGAGCAGTTAGTGCGAAGCTCTCTCCCCGCAGAACTCTCTTAGCCCACATGCGCTGTATCTCTCTTGGTTCTCCAACGATCTTCCTGAAAAATTCAATGAATTCACTCACGACGCCCTCCTCTGAACATAACTTTCTGTTTTCAAATTCACAAGTTCTCTCCTCTATTTCCTTCCAGCTCAGATCTTTCCCGCATACCGGACAGAGGTTTTCATAGATGACCTTCACGAATCCCGTAGGCCAACATCATTAAATACCTTATTCTGACTTTTTTCGGGGTCTCCCGTGATCCTCATCGTCGGAGCAGGACCTGCCGGAAGCCTTGCAGCTTTACTCCTCGGAAAGGAAAATGAAGTCATATTGGCCGAGGAACATCAGGCCCTGGGCTACCCCGTGCAGTGTGCTGGACTGATAAGCGATCGCTGTTATGAGAGCTACAGGAAATACTGCAGGATTCACAGGGCTCTCGAGAACAAAATAGAAGGTGCAGTCTTCTTCTCCCCTTCGGGGGACTATTTCACAGCTTTTGGAGATGCATACGTTGTAGAAAGGAAGGTTCTGGACGAAATGCTACTCGAAAGAGCTTCGGAATTTGCAGAGGTTTCAGTGAAAACGAAGGTCAAGTTCGAAGGCGGGAATCCTGTTGTTGCGGACAGAAAAATTTTTCCTGACTTCCTGATCGGTGCTGATGGGGTGAACTCTGAAGTCGCAAGGGCATTTGGATTTGAGAGACCTGAAATAATGACTGCACTTCAGATTGAGGCAAAATTCGAGCCATTTGATGAAAATTTTGTTGAGATATATCTCGGCAGAGCCTACAGCGATTTCTTTGCCTACTCGATTCCCTTGGGGGATACGGCAAGGATCGGGGTAATAGCGAAAGAAAATGCACTTGGCTATTTGCAAAATCTCATAAAAAGGCATCCCTCGGTATCGAGAAGGTTTAGGGGGAGCATTCTCGAACTGAATTCTGGAACGATACCCTCGGAGCTTGTGAGGTTTGTCAAGCAGAAAGTAGCCCTCATCGGCGACGCTGCTGGAATGGTGAAGCCACACACCGGTGGAGGGCTTTACTACCTCCTTTTTGCAGCGGAAAAGCTTGCAGAGAACTTTCCAAATCTAAAGGCTTACGAGCGAGATTTCATGAAAGGGCTCGGGAAAGAAATAAAGCTCGGGAAGAGAATAAGGAAAGTATACGATCTCACCGATTCGGAGCTAAACAGCATTGTAAAGGCCATGAAGGGCTTCGACTTCTCTGGGGTTCACATGGATCGCCCCTCCACCCTTTTCTCCCCAGCAGTTCTCTTCAGGGCAATTAAAACCATTTTAAGGGAACCCTCTCTTCTCAGAATTGCGTCAAAATTACTCTAAAAGCGCATTCCGCTCAGTTTCTCGATCTCCTCCTTCATCTGAATCGCCCTGTGTCTTGTAGAGGCAGTAAACCAGCTGAGCTCTGGGTAATCTTCGTCGATTTTGTTTAGACGCCTCATGAAGCTTTCGAAGTCCCTCACGGCAGAACCGAAGGTCAGATTGTCGGCGAAGCTCACTATCTTCTCTTCCAGGCTCTCTGGAATGTAGTCCTTCTCGGGTAATCCCAGCTTCTTTGCCTCCTCAGCACTGATTCCAGCGCTGAAGTGTCTCTCTGCAATTTTCACTATCTTCTCCTCAAATCCCTCAGCTCGTAGGATTTCGGCAGATTTCAGGAAGTGTTCAAAAGGATCGTGTGTGATCGCCCTCCCGATGTCGTGCAAAAGCGCTCCAAGAATAAGGGCTTCTCTGTCTACCTTTTGTCCGCGCTTTTCCACTTCTTCTGCTATCTTCAGTGCAAACTCTGCGACTGCAATGCAGTGCCCCCTTACCTTTTCCTCGAGCCCGTATTTTTCCCATAGCCTTCTCACGACTTCGGGAACATCCATAGGCTAAATCATTACGATCTTCCTGAAGTGTTCTGGGACGAAGCCTTCGGCGTTTATCCCCAAGGCCTTGCTGAAGTTGTAAACCATTATGTAGCCTGCGAGATGGAATGGAGCTTCGATTAGCTCCACGTCCCTTTCCATGCTTGCCATGCACGGGTATGCACACTGGTGCTGGTGAACCTCCTTGTAAAGCTCCTCTTCATTTACGATCACGAATCCGTGCATTCTTTTAGCAACAAAGTATGCTGAACCGCACGGATCGCTCTGCAAGACTTCGACTTTCTCGATCGCATTACCGTCGAGCTTCACAGAGAACTCTGGACGACCGAGTTTGAACTTCTCGCAGAACTTCCTTAGAGTCCTCCCATCAGGAATGAGGCTGCAAAATGGCTTTGGAGACGCAAATTCGACGCCAATCTGTTCACACTTTTCCCTGAGCTGCCTTCTCAGTCCCGGAGAGCACCACTTCTGATCGCATGCGGGAACGATCAAGGCCTTGAATTCGCAGATCTTTGGAATCGAGATGAGGATATCGGGATGAACGTTTATCGCAACGAGCACATCGCAAGAAAATTCTGGCAAGAGCTCTTCAGGGTTTTCGACATAGAGACCGAGCGTCGAAGGTTCTGGCAGTTCGTGCACGAATGAGATACTGGATGAAAAATCGTATTTCTTGCAGAGATCGCAGAAGTCTACGCCACAGGCTCCAAACTTCGGACAGAGCCTCGGATCAGCGATATTGCATACGAATCTCTCGCCGAATTTTCCGCTGTAGATGATCCCGAGATCCACAACCCTCAATGTCTAAGAAACTTAAAAAATTTTGCAAATTCCGCAAGGGGCAAATTATTTTTAGTATTATTTGGCATTACCCGTATGGCGAAAGTCCTCGTTGAACGCGTTGAAAGCTACAGGGAGGTCGGGAGATTCGTGGAAAAAGTCTACGACGCCTTTGGCTTTGAAAAGTGCTCATATCTTAAGCCAAACTTTCTGAAGTTTGACGAGCCCGAAAATGGCTGCATCACCCACCCAGAGGTAGTAAAGGCAATAATAAGTTGTGCGAAGGAGCATGGAGTTGAAATGGTCGTGATTGAGGGCGGATTTTACAGGGATTCGGCCGAAAAATGCTTCGAAGCATTTGGATTGCGAAACCTTGCGGAGTGCATAAACCTGAACGAAGAGGATTTTTTAGAAGTTGAAATAAACGGAAAGGTTCTTAAATCCGTCCGGATGGCAAAAACGGCCATTAAGGCTCGAAACAACTTTTTAAGCGTTCCGAAGATGAAGGTGCACCACCTCACAAAGGTTACCCTCGGAATAAAGAACAGCATGGGTTTTCTCAAGAAACCTGCGCTCTACATGCACCCGAAGATCAGCCAGAAACTCGTAGACCTGCTTAATTTCACGAAGCCCTCGTTGACTATAGTTGACGGCGTAATCGGAGGTAGCAACTCAGAGATGGACACGAAGCCAGTTAGTCACGGAGTCATGGTTGCGAGCGATAACGTAGTTGCCTGCGATTTCGTAGCTGCGAGCCTGATGGGTCTCAATCCCTTTGAGATAGAGCACATAAGACTGGCAATGGAAAGCCTTGGTCTTTCCGTTGAGGACATAGAGATACAAGGCAAACTGAATGGGAGGAAGGATTACTCGCTCTCCCTTCTGAGCAGAATACTGGGGAGACTCGGAATCTAATTTGGAAAAGATTTTATATGTTAAACGGGAATGTGGGCTATGAAGCTCTTCGAGCCAATCGAGATAGAGGGAATGAAGATCAAAAACCGCATCGTTATGCCGGCAGCGGAACTGAACTACCATACGCCCGATGGCGAGATAACGGAAAGAATGCTGGACTTCTACAGGGAGCGCGCAAGGGGTGGAATAGGATTTGCGATCGTTGGAGTTGCCAAGATCGAACCCTATCCCTTGGGAGGCATTGGAATTTACGATGACAAATTCATCCCCGGGCTGAAAAAGCTCGCCGAAATCTTTCACGAATTCGACGTGAAGTGCGCAGTTCAGCTGTGGCATCCCGGGCGTTATGAGATATCCTTCGATCCTGACAGAACACCTGTTGCGCCATCGCCGATTCCTCCTCCGATATTCACGAAGAGGACTCCGAAGGAGCTTACAAAGGAGGAAATTCTGGAAATCGAGGAAGAGTTTGCAGAAGCTGCATTGAGGGCAAAGAAGGCTGGATTTGATGCAGTTGAGCTTATAGGTTCTGCAGGATACTTAATTTCACAGTTCTTCAGTCCTGCTACGAATAAAAGGACAGACGAATACGGCGGTAGCATAGAAAATAGGGCGAGGTTTGCGGTTGAGATCATCCAGAGGATCAAGGAGAAGTGCGGCAGGTTCCCGGTAATGATAAGGATCCCCGGGGACGAGTTCATAGAGGGGGGAAACACGGTCAGGGAGATGAAGGAAATTGCGAAGATCCTTGAGGACGCCGGAGTTTGTGCCATAAACGTAATGGCTGGCTGGCATGAGTCAAGGCGGCCATTGATCACGATGCTTGTCCCGAGAGGTGGCTTTGCATACCTAAGCGAGGAGATAAAGAAGGCCGTAAGCGTTCCTGTGATCATAGCGCACAGGATAAACGACCCCATGGTTGCGGAGAAGATCCTTCAGGAAGGCAAGGCAGACATGGTGGCGATGTTCCGGGCTTTGCTCGCGGATCCTGAATTTCCGAAGAAGGCTGAGGAAGGCAGATTTGGCGAGATAAGAACCTGCATAGCCTGTCTGCAGGGCTGCATGGACAGCGTGATGCAGGGCATGCCCGTAACCTGCTTAGTGAACCCAGCTGCTGGTAGAGAAGCAGAACTTAGAAATATGAAGGCAGAGAGAAGGAAGAAAGTCGTAATAGTCGGTGGAGGTCCTGGCGGATGCACGGCTGCAGAATATCTTGCGAGAAAGGGATACGAGGTCATCCTTTTCGAAAAAAGCGAAAAACTTGGTGGACAGCTGAACATAGCGGCGAATTCTCCACTGGCCTACGAGTTTGCAGAGCTTGGAAGGTATTTCATGAAAGTCCTTCCAAAGCTCGGGGTTAGGATATACTATAATACCGCAGCCAGCGCGGAGAGGGTGCTTGCAGAAAACCCTGATGCTGTGATTATAGCGGTTGGCGCAAGCCCGCTGATTCCGAATATTCCCGGAGTTGAAAACGCAGTGCCTGCTTTTGACGTGCTGTGTGGAAAGGCGAGCGTGGGAAAGAGAGTTGTCATCATAGGCGGGGGCGGAGTTGGCTGCGACACCGCTGCACATCTTGCGGATCGCTGCAAGGTTACGCTCGTCGAGATGCTCCCGAAGATCGGTCAGGACATCGGTGTAAGCACGCGCTGGACCGTGCTGCTATATCTCAGTCAGAAGGGCGTCGAAATGCTGACAGAAACGAAGGCTGTGGAGATCAAGAAGAACGCGGTTGTAGTTGAAACCCCCAAGGGTAGGATGGAGATAGAGTGCGACACTGCGGTGATTGCAGTGGGCACGAAGCCGAACGACGGGCTTTACGAGAAGCTGAAAGATAAAGTTCCCGAGATCTACAAGATTGGCGACTGCGTTAAGCCGAGAAAAGCGATAGATGCAACACATGAAGCTTTTGAGTTGGCCCTTAAGATCTGATCTTAAGATCTGATCACTTCAAAACCATTTTTGTTTTTGCAGACCATATCAGGAGGTCGAGCTCGGCAACACTCATTCCTTTGGCCTTTGCCACTTCCCTCATTCTTTTTTCTGCCTCCATGTATCTCTTCCTCGTCGTGCATCTCAGCTCAAGACCAAGCCAGCGAAGAATGTGCCTGTCGAGAATTGCGATGTCCGTAAAGCCAGTATTTCTCAGAAAATGGCTCGCCTCCTTAAGACCGAGGCCCTGGAATTCAGAAACGAGAAAATCCCTTTCAAAGTGAATTTCGATTTTATTGAACTTCAGCATGGCATGGTAGATGTAATGGGCTTTTTTTCTGTGGAATCGAACCCCTGCATCTTTAAGAAGTCTTTCGAGCCTTTCAACGTCGAGCCTCGAGACATCGACATCTTCGAGAGATTTCTGGAATTTAAGCCCAGCCTTCGCGGAGGAGTTCGCAGTTGAGATGCAAAAAGCGAGCTCTGTCTGCAAATTTGCCTCTATTTCTAAATCTAAAAAAGGTCTGAAGTCGAATTTCGTAGCTCCATACTTTCCAAGCCTTTCGAACTCCTTCAGCCTCCTCCTTATTGCCTCCCTTATCTCTTCGCTTACTTCTGGAATCATTTCAATCGATTCTCAGGTCTCTGACAAATACTCCCTCTCCCTCCTCCACGTAGCCAACTCTCTTTGCTCCGAACTTTTCCACGCAGTCAGCGGAGTCTTCTGGTACAATGACGAGAAAACCCATTCCCATGTTGTATGTGCGGTACATCTCGAGTTCTTCCACGTTTCCGAGCTTCTGTATAAACCTGAATATCTCCTGAGGCTTCAGCGGTTCGTCGATAACGTACTTCACATCCCTCCTCAGTCTCTTCAGCTTTCTGAATGCTCCGCCTGTTATGTGCGCGAGTCCATGGACCTCGCATTTCTTCAGGATCTCGAGGATTTCCATGTATATCCTTGTTGGCGTTAGCAGTTCTTCTCCGATGGTTTTATCACCGAATTTATCAAAATAGCTCAGCCCGTTTGCTTCGATAACTTTTCTTGCAAGAGTAAGGCCATTGCAGTGGATTCCCGAGCTTGGGAGAGCCATTATTACATCCCCGGGCATGACATCTTTTCCCGTTATGATCCTGTCCTTCTTCACGACTCCTACAGCAGTTCCAGCCAAATCGAAGCCCCTTATCATGTCAGGAAGCGTTGCAGTTTCTCCGGCCACGAGCGTGATGTTGGCAATCCTGCAACCCTCCTCCAGACCCTTTGCGATCTCCGCAACCACGGCCTCATCGACCTGCTGCATCGCAATGTAGTCCACCATCGCAAGAGGTTCCGCTCCAATTGAAAGCAAGTCGTTGACGTTTGCGGCAACACAGTCGATGCCTAGCGTGTCGAATTTGTTCATTGCGATTCCAACGAGTATCTTGGTTCCAACCCCATCTGTGGTGATGGCGATCCCGAAGTCACCGCAGTCAATGACTCCTGCGTAATGCGAGACCAGAATAGGTGCTCCAAATCCCCTTCTGGTGAACTTAACGATGCTTGTAAGCGCACCTATCGCCTTTTCAGCCCTGCTTATATCTACCCCGGCCTTTGCGTAGTCGAACTTCATGCCTTTAGTTGGACAGCTTTTTAAAAACTTATTCTACTCCCGGTCATGGATCCCTTCGAGCTTGTCAGGCTGATGGAAGGCGAGGCCAAGAAAAGACATGCTCCCGTATTTCTGCACAGCAAGAAACTCGAACCGTGGCAGATCCTGATAGCAACGGTTTTAAGCGCAAGGACTAAGGACCAGCAGACGGCTGAAGCCGCTGAAAGACTTTTCTCTAAGGCAAGATCTCTTGAAGAACTCGCGAAGATGAACCTGGAGGAAATAGAAAGGCTGATCAGACCTGTTGGATTTTATAGGGTAAAGGCGAGAAGGATTAAGGAGATAGCGGAAATTCTCAGGGGAAGAAATTTTCCCGGGACTCTGGAGGAGCTAATGGCATTGCCCGGCGTTGGAAGGAAGACCGCAAATATAGTCTTAGCCTACATGGGAAAACCTGCAATAGCTGTGGACACGCATGTGCACAGGATTGCGAACAGGCTTGGAATTGTGAATACCAAAAGACCAGAGCAAACTGAGGAGGAACTGAGGAGGATCTTTCCCGAAGATCTCTGGAACAGGTTAAATTCGGCATTTGTCGGCTACGGTCAAACTGTATGTCTTCCGAAGAAGCCCAAGTGCGAGGAATGCCCGCTGAGGAGTTTCTGCAAGAGCTACGGGACTGGATAAGATTTTTAATTTTAATGCTGAAATCGATGCATGAAGGTTGCTACTTTCAACGTGAACTCCATAAACACGAGGCTCCACATCGTTATCCCCTGGCTAAGGGAAAAAAGGCCCGATTTCTTCTGCATGCAGGAAACAAAGGTCGAGGACAGGAAGTTCCCTTCTGCTGACTTCCACAGGCTCGGATACCAGGTCTATTTCAGGGGTAAAGGCGGACAGAGCGGGGTTGCAATCGCAACGCTGAGAGAGCCGTTGAAGGTGAGCTTTGGCCTGAAGGGGGAGGATGAGGACAGGCTGATCTTCGCGGATTTTGGTGATCTCAAGCTTGTAAACGTCTACGTTCCTCAGGGCTTCAATATAGACAGCGAAAAATATGCCTACAAGCTCAGGTGGCTGGAAAAGTTCTACCAGTGGCTCAGGGGTTTCGATCTGAACGAAAACATCCTGATCTGCGGTGACATGAACGTGGCTCCTGAGCCGATAGACGTTCACAGTCCCGAGAAGCTGAAGAATCACGTATGCTTTCACGAGGACGCGAGAAGGGCTTACAGGAAGATCTTAGACCTTGGATTCGTCGATTTGCTGAGAAAAATGCATCCTAATGAGAGAATTTACTCATTCTACGATTACCGTGTCAGAGGGGCTGTTGAGAGGGGTCTCGGCTGGAGGGTCGATGCCGTCCTCGCAACAAAACCGCTTGCTGAGAGATGCATTTACTGCGATGTCGATTTAAAGCCAAGACTTGCTGAAAAGCCTTCAGATCATCTACCGATCCTCGCAGAGTTCTCCTGAGCCTTTTTGCAACCTTCTGTCCTTGGGGACATAATTCCTGATCTTTTTTCCATCGCCCTTTCCGCACCCCAAGAAATACTCACCCCATTTCAGAATGCAGTATCCAGTGTAGCTCCCCTCTATGTCCTCTCCGGAAAGCCATTTAATCGCCTTTTCCTCGTCCAATTCTAAAACGCCCTTTTTTGCTACCTTCCCAACGATAAAGCTTCCCTCGATCGAAAGTCGCAGACCATCTCTTTCGATTTTTCCGAAGTATAGACCCGGGCTCTTACTCCTCAGCGGAAAGTCGCACCTCTTGCGTGCGTATATTCTTCCCTTTCCGCCTAAAGAGAATTCGAGCTCCAATTCAGCGTCGAACTGACTCTTAAGCAGCTCCCTTATTTTCTCAACTTCGCAACGAAGAATCCCTCCGTGTCGTTCAGCTGGGGATGTATTCTGAGACATTTTCTCACCTCTCCCAGATATTCCCTTCCCTCAAATTCGGTGAACCCCTCCATTGCTTTCACAGGAAGATTTATCCGCTCGACTTCGGCTTCGGTATTCCTTAACAGGAAATCCACAACTTCTTCGTTCTCCATCGGCTCAAAAGTGCAGGTTGAGTATACTACTACGCCCCCCGGCTTCACGCACCTGTAGGCAGATAGAAGAAGCTCTTTCTGAAGCTTCGAGAGATCGATGCTGACTTTGATATTCCATCCCTTCGCGTACGAAAAGCTCCTCCTTATCATCCCCAGATTGCTGCAGGGAGCATCAACGAGGACCGCATCGAACCTGTTCTCAAATCTTGCAAATTTTCTGCCGTCGGACATCGTTATCTTTGCGATTAAAACACCGCATTTCTGGATGTTGGAGACCAGCATGTTTATACGCTCGATCTTAACATCATTGGCAACCAAGCAACCTTTGTTTTCCATGTACTGTGCTATCTGTGTCGTTTTTGACCCCGGAGAGGCACAGAGGTCGAGGACGAGCATCTTAGGCTCGAGCTCCATCAGTAGAGGAGGAATCATGGAAACTGAAGACTGGGAAAAGATGATGCCGAGCTGGTGCTCAGGAATCGCGGAGAAGTCCTCAACATTCACGTAGTATCCTTCATCACACCAGGGAACCTTCTCCACCAGCACTTCTGAAAGCCTCCTTAAGACGTAGTCCAGGTCTGCTTTAAGCGTGTTGATTCTAACACTCTTTCTGAAGGGCTTTTCTAAGTAATCAAAAAACTCCTGAGAGCCATCGATCTTCGATAGTCGTTCGAACAGTGCGGGATTGAGCTCTTTTAGCATAATGAGTAGGCAGGACATTCCTCGAACGTGAACTTGACGGTCTGAAAGTCCCGTCTGAAATCCGCAACTTCCCTTCTTATCTCCTGAAGGCTCTTTTTATCTCTCAGCGTCATGTCGATGAATTTTGCAATTTCGACCATCTCTTCCTCCTCCATCCCCAGTCTCGTCACCTCTTGCACCCCAATGCGGATGCCCGAGGGATTCGCAGTTCTATCTATGGAATCCCAGGGAAGAAGGTTTTTGTTCAGGATTATCCCAACAGTTTCAAGCTTTCTTGCAACCGGATCTCCCCCTCCGAATTCCCTTACATCGACAGCAATCTGGTGCGTTTCGGTAAAGCCGAACTTTTCGCCAAGAACCCTGTAGCCCAGGCCGTGAAGTTCTTCTGCGAGCTTTCTCGCATTCCTTACCGTCTGCCTTGCGTATGCCTCGCCGAATTGGAGCATCTCCATTGCGGCTACCGCATAAGCGGCTAAGGAATGTAGATGGTGGTTGCTGACAACGCCCGGGAACACTGCTTTGTCTATCCTCTTCGCAACCCTTTCTTTGCTCAAGATCAGCGCCCTCTGCGGGCCGAAGAACGTTTTGTGCGTCGAGGCAGTGAGAACATCGGCTTCTTCCTTGATCGGATTCGGAAAAACCTTTCCCGCTATCAGACCGAGCACGTGGCTCGCGTCAAACATCACGTAGGCGTTTAAATCCTCCGCAATCTCCACGATCTCTCTGACTGGCTGCCTGAAAAGTATCAGGCTGGAGCCGAGAATGAAAAGCCTTGGTCTGATCTCTTTTGCGAGCTTCTCCGTTGCTGGAACATCGATGTTCATGGCTTCGACGTCGAACGGATAGTAAGAAACTTTCAAACCCCTTAATCCAGCTGCAGATATCCTGTCGTGGCTTATATGTCCTCCGCATGGAACAGAAATGCTCAAAACCGTGTCTCCTGGATTCGTAAGTGCAAAAAATGCGGCAAGATTAGCTACCACTCCTGAAATTGGCTGCAAATTTACGTGCTCTACGTCAAAAAGCCTTCTCGTCAGCCTAATCGCCAGTTCCTCTATCTCATCGATGTACTTGCATCCGGCGTAGTATCTTTCTCCGACCTTGCCCTCTGCATATCTGTGCCCGAAATCTGAAAGATAGCATTTTCTAACGAGTTCCGAGGTCATATTCTCGCTCGCTATGAGAGGGATTGAGCTTCGCATCATTTCATTGTGCTTCTTTATTATATTGAAAACTTCCGAATACATGCGAAAAGCAGTTTACGAGAATATTTAAGTTTTCCTCGTGACTGAGGGGTGAACCGAAATCGATTTAATTCAGCACCCTGAGCATTTATGTGGAGAGAGTCGAAGAGTATCTCGAGGCGATCTATGACATACAGAAAAGCGGAAGGGTGGCAAAAACTGGAGATCTGGCAAGGATTCTTGGTGTTAAACCGCCGAGCGTAACTGAAATGCTTTCGAAGCTTAAGGAGATGGGATACGTCGATTATAATCCTTACAGAGGAGCGATTTTAACGAAAAAGGGTGAGGAGGTAGCGGAGAGGATAAAGAGGCACTACAGGATAGCTTCGAACTTCTTCAAGCTTATAGGTGTCGATGAAGAGGTTGCGGAAAAACTTGGATGCGAACTAGAGCACCATATGGACGACGAAGTTGCGAATAAGCTTTCCTCCATTCTCGAATACAGATGCGGAGGATGTGAGAGGGATATAAAGAGGTTAACCTGCGTTTCAGACGGAATTTACGAAGTAGTCTCTTCTCCAGATCCGGAGCTGAAGCAGGGAGAGCTTCTGAGGGTGGTAGGCGGAAAGGCTGAAACGCTCGATGGTGCGCGGGTGAGAGAAGAGATCATGGATCTCGTTCTCGTTCGCAAATTTTCATAGCAAATAGCTTCTCGAAGAAGAGCTTTTTCTCGCCAGCGATCTCGTATCTGAAGCCTCTTGAAAGCACTTCTTCGAAAATCCTCGGCGTGTTCAGCGAGGAGAAGATCAGAATGGCCCTCCCTTCTTCAACCATTATTTCACGGAGAGAGTCGAGAAATCTGCAAATAACTTCCAGCCCCTCTTTCCCACCATCTATGGCAATGTCTTCGAGTTCTCCCCTTCTCACATCTTCTTCGAGCTCAATGTAAGGCGGATTGAAGAGAACTAGGGTAAAAATCCTCTTCACACCCCTTGCGAGGTCTGTTCTCAAGACTTCAAGCCCCCTCTTTTTAAGCTCCTTTACCGCGAAAGGAGATATGTCCGTTACCACAAGAAGTCTGCATTTTCCCAAGAGCTTCTCAGCTACAAATCCGCTTCCAGCCCCAATTTCTATGACATAGTCGTCCTCTCTTACCTCTCTCAGTGCAGTCTCCAAGAGCAGTTCGCTGTCCTCAGCAGGCTCGTAGATCATCCACGATCCTCGCGAAGTTCGAAGCTCCGAGCTCTTCGGGACGCATATCCGCGAATTCTTTGCCAAGGTTGAAAGAAAATCCTGCTCTCTTTTCAAATTCTCTGAGGATCTTTCCAAGCTTTTTTCTCCTCATGGAGAACGCAAAAGTGACGAAATGCTCAAAAAGTTCCCTGTTCTTCACCTCTACGGTGGGCATAGGTTTTAGCCTGACGATGGCTGAATCCACCTTAGGCACAGGCCTGAAGTTCTCTCTGCCAACGATCTCGAGTAACTCTGCTCTGCAGTAGGCCTTTGATATGACTCCGAGTCTGCTGTCTTCGCCTACAAGCCTCTCCGCAAATTCTCGCTGAAGCATTATTACTGCAAGCCTGAATCCATGCCTCAGAAGTTTGAAGATCAGCGGAGAGGAGATTTCGTAGGGTATGTTCGAAACGAATTTGGTGAAAGGCGGGAATTCCGCCTTCAGGGCGTCTCCTTTTATCAGCAATAGCTTTCCACTCGCTATCTGCCCTGCGAATCTCTTTTCGAGCAGAGCAACGAGTCTGGCATCCTTTTCGATACCGATCACTTTGGCCTTCGAAAGCAACGCTTCCGTGAGATTCCCGGTTCCACAGCCGACTTCAAGGACAACGTCGTCGCTTTCGAGTTCGGCGTAGCTAAGGATCCTCTCTATGATCGCCCTGTTCACCAGCATGTGCTGACCCAGTCTCATAGAGCTTTCCGAGCTCCAGACCGATTTCCAACCAAGCCCAGGCCCATATCACGCACTCAAAGGCCCTGATAAAATCGGATTTCGCGAGAAAAAACTCAGAATCGCTTGTATACGCTCTAATGTTCTCCAAGAATCCTTTATCTCCTTTTACCTCACTGAGTTTCTCCTTCAGCCTTCTCAGCCACTTTTCTGTCTCCTCCTTCAGCTCCATCAACCCTTTTCACCTCAAGGGTAAGGTCTCTCCTTTCAATGACAACTATCTCGTCCCCCTTCCTCAGCTCGTCCTTTGACTCGATGCTCCAGATCTCTCCCCTGACCTTTGCAAAACCCTTTCCGTTCCTGAACTCGATAACTTCGCCCCTCAACCCCGCAACTTCCCCCACCGAGCTTCTCTTTCTCCTGATCTTTATGATCTTTATCAGAACGAATGTCATAAAACTGGCTATCCCAATCCCGAGCCCTACTGCGAGCTTCGGGAAAACTTCGTAGAATTCATTCGGCATCATCGGCTCCTCGACCAGCATTAGCAAACCCATGGTTATCGAGATCACCGATGCCACGGCTAAAGGACCGTATGTGGGCGTTAAAAGTTCTGCGATCAGGAAAAGAATCCCTAAGAGGATTAGGAAGATTGCGGCGTAATTTATCTGTATTACTCCCAGACCTGCAAAGGCGAGTATGAGCAGAATCGCTCCGACTACTTCAGCCATCATTCCCGGCGACGTGAGTCCAAAGATGAGAAGGTATACTCCGAGCAGGAGCAGGATTACCGCGATCTGAGGGTTTGAGATGATGTCGTAGACAACAGCTTGGAGTGGTCTCTCGATTTCGACAAATACATAATTGCTTGTGTTCAGGACAACTTCTTTGCCCGCTATGGAGATCTTTTTTCCATTTATTTTCTCCATAAGCTCTTCTCTGCTGTCCGCAAGCAGATCTACGACTTTCAGCTCGTAGGCTTCATGCGCAGTAAGGCTAAGGGCCTCCGTCACGAAACGTTCGGCTATCTCGGGATTCCTGCCTCTCGCATTCGCGATGTCCTTCAGGTAACTCGCGAGGTAGTTTATCGTCTTATTCTCTGCCGCAGTTCCGGAAACGGTTACAGGAGTCGCTGCTCCTATCGCAGTCCCGTTAGCCATTCCCGCGATATGTGCGGAAAGCAGAATCACCGTTCCAGCTGAAGCGCACATGGATCCCTTGGCAACGTAGACAACTACAGGGATCTCGCTGTTCATGAACAGAGAAACGATTTTCTGTGTCGACGAAAGAAGTCCTCCAGGAGTGTCGAGTTCGATTAAGAGTAACCCGAGATTTTTTGCTTTCGCCTGCTTGTAGGCGTGTTCGAGGGTGATAAATGTTCCCTCGGTTATCTCCCCTCTGATGCTAACAGTTCCGATCTCGACTGCACCTGCAACTTCTACCAGAATCAACGAGATCAGAACAAACGGCACAAGTCGCACGATCCACTTAGAAAAAAAGGGTTATATTCTTTTCTGCCCTCTAAAGTTTGTATCCTATTCTTCTGAGAAACTCCTTTCTGGCCTTGATGTCCTCCTCTCTCTCAATTCCTCTGGATTTGAAGCCGTCGATTACCCCTATTATCCCTCTTCCCTGTTCCGTCTCCACGATAACGAGCTCCAATGGATTCGCGGTAGCGGCGTGGATATTGCAGACTTCCGGCACTTCCTTGATCTTCCCAAGGACGTTGATAGGATAGGCGTTCTTGATGAATATGATAAAGCTGTGTCCGCATCCGATTTCAAGTGCTTTTTTGGCAGCAAGCTCCCTCAGCTCGGGATCGTTACCCTCGTGTCTTACAAGGCATGGGCCCGAGGCCTCACAGAACGCGATTCCGAACTTAATTCCCGGCACCGAGTTCATCAAAGCCTCGTAAAGGTCTTCAACCGTCTTTATGAAGTGCGCAGTTCCGATTATTACGTTGCATTCCTTCGGAACTTCGACCTTCACGATTTCGAACCTCATGCTATCACCTCACACCACGAGCACTCCGACCTCGGTGTTTTCCAGAACGGCTTCGATAGCCTCTTTTCCAACTCCTCTGCTCAGAATTACAATGTCAGCATCAAATTCTCTCGCGATCCTCTTTACCTTCCCTATGCTTCCAACCAGGACAACCTTGCTTGCTTTGAAGTCTTTGTAGAGTTCTTCAATCTCCTTCTTCAATCCTTCCTGTGCCTCCTTCATTCTCTTTGCATGCGTTTCAGGTGGCATCATCGGCTCAACGATGCCAACTATTAGAATCTCCTTCCCCTTCTTAAGCCACTGCTTTGCAACTTCGGCATTCGCCCCTTCTGAATGTACATAGAGAATGCGGTCAAATACAACCTTTCCCCGGTAGAAAAGAATTGTTGTTTTCGATTTGAGGAGCTTGTCCGTTATAGGCATGTATCTGCCTGCTACGACTATATCGGGCTTCTGAGCGTCGAGGACGCGATTTATCTCAGTCTCGTAGTCCTCGAAGACGACGCTCATTCCAACAACGTTGTATTTTTTCTCAAGTTTCTCTATCAGCTCCTCAGCCCTTTTTATTATCGGGATCTTGCTGAGGGCCAAGTTGAGCATTTCTCCCCTATCCGAGAGGGTTATGCTTTCCTTAGCACCCTTAGCGAAAATAACGTAGATATCCTTAACATCCAATCCCTCGAGATCGAGCTCCTTATTTGTAAATACGACGCACTTCATTTAGATCCCCCTTCAAAGGCCTTTTTCATCTCCTCAACCCACTCGTTAAGCCATTTACTGAGCACTTCGTAGGGTTCCACTTCCACGTTGTAAACGTTGATCACTCCGAGAAGCTGCCCCTTCTTTATCTCTCCGTCGAATACAGGCATAAAGAGAACACTTTTTATCGTTTTCTGGTTTTCAACCTTCGCTGGCTCCTTTTCGATGAGATCAAGCACGGTGCCGTAGGCGTGCCTCATTATGTAAAGCGGATAAACGATCGTATTCTCCTCCAGTTTAATAGGCTCAACTTCCACTTCAGCGACCTCCCCCTTCTTCAATGTAAGATCCTCGGTTGAAACGAGCGGTTCCCAGCGAGATATCGGTTTTCGCCTGTATGCGAATGGCTTCAAAAGCATACCACTTCTGAATATCCTACCGGACTTCTCGTAAACGAGTCTCGCAAACTTCTCTTCCTTTGGGGTCATTTTTGGTTCAAATTTACCGATTGCCGTATAGTATATGTTCAAAACTCCCAGCAAATCCCCCTTCTGGATCTTCCCGTCTTTCGTTGCCAGGAAGACCGCCTCATCGATCAGCTTTTCTTCCTCGACCTTGGAGGGTTTTGCCTGCGCGACCTCTATAACGCTTCCAAACGCATTCCTCATGATGTGCAGTGGCGTGACCACGGTGTTTGGCTGGAGACGGATCTCCTTAATCCTGATCCTCCTCACATCCCCTTTTTTAACATCAACATTCTCCGCAGAAATGACCGGTTCCCATTCAGCAATGTAGCTCTTGAAATAGCCGAAAAATCTGGTCTTTATCGTCTTCCTTTTCAATTCTCCATTCTCCTTGTAAACAAGATTGGCTGTAACCATGTCCTCTCTGATCTTGAAATCTGATGCCGAAAATCCGAACCTTCTGTCGATCACGCCTGTCTTTACGAAGAAGACCTTTAAGACTCCAACTATATCCCCCTTCTCGACAACACCGTCTTCCACGGGCAAGAATATGGCATGCGTAATCCTTTTTTCTTGCTCAACGCGGGAAATTCCCTTTTCGATGACGTCTATGGTGGTTCCAATTGCATGCCTCATTATTGAAAGCGGTGCGAGGATGGTGTTTTCAGGAATCTCGACATCCCTTATCTTGAGCATGGCGGGCATACCTTTTTTAACCTCGGCATTTTGTTCCGCAATTAGGACCTTCCACTGCACAAATGGGGCAATTCTATACCTTACGCTCTCCTTTTTTACCTGCAATCTGCCGAGTTCCTTTCCAATCTCTTTCCAGTAAACGACCTCCATGATGGCGTTTATATAAGAATTATGTTTAAAAATTTTTCCGAATCAAACCAATTCTCGGCTTTCGGACAATTGTCTCTCTCATCTCTCGCTGCTCTTTCCTGCAATGAATTCGAGTATGAGTTTCGCAGCTAGTGTCTGGGTTACCTTGTTCTCGTCTGGCACGACTTCAACCAAGTCGAGAGCTATGATTCTGTCTGCGATCTCAGAAAAGAGCGGTAGGAGCAGGTTGGGACTTATACCGAAAGGTTCAGGAGTTGAAACTCCGGGAGCGAAGCTCGGATCGAAGGCGTCCATGTCGATGGACATATAGATTTTGTCGTAGTCTTCGACAAGCTTTAAAACGTCCCTGTGACTCTTAAGATCCCAGGAGAAGAGATATTTTATCCCGTTTCTTTCGGCAAAAACCCTCTCGTCCCTGCAACCACTCCTGACGCCAATTATAACGACTTCGAAACCCTCTTCGAAGATCCTCCTTGTCGTGCAGGCATGGTTAAACCTGTTTCCGTCGAATTCATCTCTGAGATCGAAATGGGCATCAAAAACCAGAAAACAGGAGTTTTTGAACTTTTTAGTGGTTAAACAGCTGATGCTGTGTTCTCCACCCAAGGCTATCGGGATTGCAGAAATCCCGCTTAAGAAATTCTCCACCCTTTTTCCGATCTCCTCAAAGCTACCATCGCAATTCAAATTTCCCGCATCGCAAACGCTTGCAAACGAGAGATCGAAGGAAAAATAATGGGAGTATGATTCGAGGTTCCAGCTCGCCTCTCTTATAGCATTCGGGGCAAACCTTGAGCCAGGCTTGAACGACTGGGTTGCATCGTATGGGATTCCATAGATAACAAACTCTGCATCTTTGATTTCCGAATTGGAAATTGAAAAATAGTTGTCTATGTGCATCAGGCCAGCCTTTCAATCTTTCTCTTTCCCAAGGACTCTATATAAATGACCTCCTTTCCCGGGGCGATCTTTTCCCTGAGCTCATCTGGGATTGGCAGCTCGAAGGTCTCGAAAGTGCTCAGGTCCATCAGCTGCGCGTTTTCCTTTGCAACGCTCAAAACTTGTGCCCTTTTCCTCTCGACCATCGGTATGTAGATCTTTGCGGTTACAGGCTCCACTATGCTCCTCTTTTGGGAGTCAAAGATTCCTATCGCATCTATTCTCGCCTTTGCTGCTCCATGCTTTCCCGGTTTGCTCACAGCAATGCTTATGATTTCGCAGGGTTCGTCATCGATTACTATGTATCCTCCTTCCCTAAGCTGTCTCACTTCTGCCTGTTCTTTCATAATGGAAAGCGAATAATGGCGATGATTTAAAGCTTTTGCTAATCAAACCCTGATGACACTTCTCGCAGATCTGTAAAGACGGTGCATGATCGCCTCTCCGATCCCCTTTTCCTCGATCCCCTCGACGAGTATGACCTTCGCTCCCATGCTCTCTGCTTTTCTCAGTGCATCGAAGAGGTTCATGGCATAGCTCTCCGGGGTCTCCCCGAGCTCTATGACTCTGCCACCGTAAACGTCCTTTTTTGCGATGACCACAGCATTCTTTTCCCTTGCAAGGAAGCTCTTTATCGCCTCCTCAACTCTTTCACCGACGAAAACGTAGACGTCTGCAGATATTTCATACTGACCGAAGTTGTCTTCCGAAGGTGCGATCTCCACGAATTTTCTTAGCTCTTCTGTGCTGACGGCTCCGGGCCTTATGAGTCTTGCTGGGGATACTGTGACATCCAAGATCGTCGACTCTATTCCGATGTTGCATCTGCCAACGAGGATGGCATCGATCTTTTCCCCGAAATCCGAAAGCACGTGCTCTGCCTTCGTGGGACTCGGCCTTCCGGAGATGTTGGCAGATGGTACCACGATCGGCCGTCCAAGTTCCCTCGATATCCTGAGAGGAATTTCGTGTGCAGGCATCCTTATGGCGACTTTTTCGGAACCAGCAGTAACCACTGAAGGGATTTTCTTGTTATGCAGTAGAAGCGTCAGGGATCCCGGAAAAAACTCCCTTATCAACCTCTCGGCAGTCTCGTTGACGTGAGCTATCTCGTAGATCTCCTCTACCCTCCCAACACCAACTATTAGCGGCTTATTTCTTGGCCTCCTCTTTACTTCGTAGAGTCTTTTCACAGCCTCTTCGTTAAAGGCATCGCAGCAAAGCCCATAGACTGTCTCGGTCGGTAGTGCGACGAGGCCACCCATTCTCAGGATCTCGACTGCCCTTCTGATTCCACTTTCCACAGGATATAGAAGTTCCATGAGAAAAATGCGTTTCTGGCTTTTAAATCTTCCCGAACAAAAGCTTTTTTATCCTTTTCTGCTATTAACTCCATGGACGAGAAAAGATTTCAGGAAATCGTCGAAGAAATTTTTGAACGGTTTAAAGCTTATGGTGTAACAAAAAAGGAAATCGAGAACAGATTGAGGCTCCTTCTTTTCGAATTCAAGGTTCTGGAAGAGGATGCGAGAAGAACGATAATAAATGGTCTGAGAAAAAACTACAACATAGCTCGGGCAGATTTAAAGCCTCCTTTAACGAAGATCTCCGAAATAGAGCCAAACAAGTGGGTAACTCTGAAGGCAAAGGTAATCCAGATATGGGAACCGAACAGCCCTGCGATAGCTCAGAGTGGGTTGATAGGGGATGAAACAGGGACTGCCAGATTTGTCGTGTGGGCTAAAGCGAACAAGAGAAAATTGGAGGAGGGCAAGTGTTACCTCTTCGAAAAAGTCGTGGTCGACGAATTCATGGGAATCAAGAGCGTTAAAGTGACGAGTGCGAGCGATGTGAAAGAGATCGATGAGGAAATTGAGGTAAAGGAAGAGGGGGGAGAGGTGGAGGTAATTGGTGCGCTGGTATCGATCCAGCAGAACAGCGGACTGCTGCAGGTTTGCAAGCTCTGTGGAAGGGTTGTTAAGGCAGGTGTTTGTGTGGAGCATGGTAAGGTTGAGACGAACGAGATCCTGAGAGTCAAAGCCATCCTCGACGACGGTGAGAGGACTTACGATTTAATCTTAGGAGAGGAAGTGGTAAAATCTCTCACCGGAATAGGCTTAAAGGAGGCAAGAAGGCTTGCCGAAGAGCATTTGGACAGAGGAATTGTTCTTATAGAGCTGAAAAGAAAACTTTTGGGCAAGTACCTCCGAATAATAGGTGAACTCAGGTTCAGGACGCTGACAGCGAGGTCGGCGGAATTCTTCAGACCAAAGATAATTCAAGAAGTGCAAAAGGTTCTTGAAGAGGCGGGAGCATGATAAGGGCAGGGAGAAGGGAAGTTGCTAAGAGGGTTTTTTCAAAGGAATTCAACGCATCAAAATTCAAGGTTGGGGGAGAAGGGGAAAAAGAGGCTGTATACGTGCTCACACCCCTCGGTCTGAGATGCAACAGGCTCTTCATAGTTGGTGTCCTGCTCGAGAAGGAGGAGGTAAAACCCGATTCCGACATGTGGCGCGTCAGGATCTCAGATCCAACGGGATCTTTCCTCGGATTCATCAGCAAGTTCCAGCCGGAGGCACTCGAATCTCTGGCAGATATAAATCCTCCCGCGATAGTAGCCGTGACGGCGAAGGCGAAACTGCTCGAGAGGGGCGATCGGATTCTACCGCTGATAAGGCCGGAGAGCATAAACTTGATTTCGGAATTTGAGTTTGAAACAAGAGACTACTGGATCGTAGAGACTGCTAAGGC
>CAZZIT010000225.1:0-2324 GCA_964654365.1 uncultured archaeon | reverse complement strand
GATTTGAGCAATGCGGGAATAATAGGAACGATTGCAATGATGCTTGAGGTGAGCAAAAAGGGAGCAACGGTAGAACTTGAAAAGATTCCAAAGCCCGAAAACGTGGATTTGGTACAGTGGTTAAAGAGCTACCCCGCATGTGGCTTTTGCGTTACTTCAGACCAGCCTGAAGAAGTCAAGAAAGTCTTCGAGGCTCATGGACTTAAAGCCGAAGTGGTTGGAGAGGTTAATTCCTCTATGGTCTTCGATTTGAGATATAAGGGCGATAAAAAGACCTTTTTTGATTTCAGAAGGGAGAGCGTCTTGGGCCTGGTTTAAATTCTTTTGTATTCTTTGCACTTTTCAAGAAATCTCCTCGCGTTTTTCTCATTCAAGAAGCTGTGCATGTAGCTCGCTAAGCATTCGTGGACGAGGATTCCGTCGTGAATTCCGTCGATTCCAAATCCCCTCTCCAGTTCGTATGCGTATT
Source organism: uncultured archaeon (assembly GCA_964654365.1). Taxonomy (GTDB): domain Archaea; phylum Halobacteriota; class Archaeoglobi; order Archaeoglobales; family Archaeoglobaceae; genus WYZ-LMO2. Next base: position 1,855 of record CAZZIT010000225.1, on the reverse strand, counting down.
TAATGTCACAGTCCGCTTCAAGGTAGGAGTAGTGGAATTCGTGCCCCAAAATAGTATCGCCTCTTGCTGAAATGACGTTGTCTTCAACAACTCTGGCTTTTGTGTATCCGAGGAACCTTCTTGAAAGGTCAAAAATCGCCTCAGCGGAGATAACTCCTGCCCCTTTGAACCTCCCTCTGCTTGTAACGAGCTTCTCGCAGAGAAACATTAGCCCACCGCACTCAGCGTACGTGGGACAATCATCCTCGATCTTTTTCCTTAGAGAATTCATTGAAGTCTTGTCGAATTCGCTTGCATATATCTCGGGATATCCACCTCCAATCATAATTCCGTCAGCGTCATCGGGAAAATTTGGCTCTAAGGGGCTGAAAAATGAAAAATTCGCTCCAAGAGCTTTTAGGAGGTCGAGGTTTTGAGTGTAGTAGAAGTTAAAGGACTTGTCCAGTGCAAGGGCAATTTTGACATCGAAATCCTTTCTTATACTTTCTCTCCTAACCTCAGGGATTTCTTCCACCTGTTCAGAAATTCTCAGGAGCTCATCGAGGTCTATTCTCTCCTCGACAGCTTCAGCCCACTTCTTTATCTTCTCCTCAACCTCCCTCTCGATTTCCTCAACCGTGATGAGCCCGAGGTGTCTCATGCCGATCTCGAGCTCTTTTCTCCTCGGGATCGAACCCATAACTCTGATCCCTGCAAGCTCTTCCACTGCCCTTTTTGCTTTCAACTCGTGCATTTCTCCTCTTGAGGAGTTCAGGATTACCCCTCTGATGTCCGCATTAAAGAGATCAGCAAATCCCCTCACGATCGCAGCTGTGCCCATGTTCAGTCCCCGAATATCAACGACGAGCAGTATGGGTGCCTTAATTATTTTGGCGACAGAAAAGGTGCTCCCCCTCAGGCTCAGTGGATCTGAAGAGTCGTAGAGGCTCCTAACACCCTCCACTATTGCCAGATCTGCACCTTCGCAGTAGCTCTCGAAGTCTCTCAGAATTTCCTCCTCGCTCATCAGCCAAGAATCCAAATTCACTGCCTTACGGCCTGATGCAATTGTGAGGTATTTGGGGTCTATGAAGTCAGGTCCAACCTTGAATGTCTGAACTCTGTAGCCCCGATTTCTCAGTGCCCTCGCTATCCCGCAGGTGAGCATCGTCTTTCCGCTTCCGCTGTTGGATGCGGAGATGACTATCCTCGGGATTCGCATACTTCTCTTATCGCATTACCTAAATGTGACCTCACAATTCTTCTTTTACCAAGGACGCTGACGTGCGCTCCCTCTTCGTTGATGGCCCTTTTGTAGCCGAGCTCTCTCAGTCTCGTCATCGTTCTTTCTCCCGACGAGACTCCAACGGAATAATCGAATTTTTTCGGATTTAAAGCCTGTGGAATCCCTAGAATGACAGCAGAAGAGTAACCGAATTCCTCGGAAAGCTCCAGTGCCTTTTCCGCAGAGTAAGCATACTCATCAAGAGAGCCGCTGAATCTATCGATTTTGATACCGTTTTCCTTTAACTCCATTACAATATTCCTGGCGTCTTCTCGAACCTTTGGCAGCCCCTTAGAATCTTCGAGGTTCGCAATAACGGCAAAATCACCACCAAGCCTGTTTTTTGCAGAATTTATTGCGAGTATTATGTCTGCGTAGAGGTATGCGGTCTCCTTCTTTGCATTCAGTATGACGATCAAACCTTCTTTCAGTCTCTCAACGATCTCCTTTGCCACTTCCCCGCAGTTATCACCCTCACTCGGGGCTATGTAGCCTGGAATCGCAACTCCGCGCTCTCTTTCAACTTTGCTTGCCATCCTGAGGATTCTGACCTGCCTTTCAAGCTCTGCGCTGTCAATTATGCCGCATTTG
>CAZZIT010000224.1:0-9605 GCA_964654365.1 uncultured archaeon | reverse complement strand
TAACCAAAAAGCTTAAAATAGCAGAGGTCGGTGAGATTTGAACCGATGAATGATGACGCGAGAAAGGAGGTGAATCCATGTACATAAGGTTTGAAGTTCCGCAGGAAATGCAGAACGAGGCTTTAACTTTGCTTGAAAAGTCGAGGGAGACGGGAAAGGTGAAAAAGGGCACGAACGAGACTACAAAGGCTGTGGAGAGGGGGATAGCGAAACTCGTCTACATAGCAATGGACGTCGACCCTCCAGAGATAGTTGCGCACTTGCCCCTGCTTTGCGAGGAAAAGAACATCCCGTATGTTTACATAAAGAGCAAGGCAGACATCGGAAAGGCGATTAAGATCGATGTCAACTGTGCCTCAGCTGCAATAATAGACGAGGGAAATGCAAAGAGGGAGCTGGCAGCACTCGTTGAGAAGCTCAAAGGATTGAAGAAGTGATGAGGTATGGAAGAAGATGTCCAACCAGCAGAAGTGATGGAGATAATAGGAAGAACGGGAATGCATGGCGAAGTCACGCAGGTAAAGGTGAAGGTGCTCGCTGGCGAGAATGCTGGCAGGGTGATAACGAGGAACGTTTTTGGCCCGGTGAAAGTAGGAGACATACTGATGATAAAGGAGACGGCAAGAGAGGCAAGAAAGCTCACGGTGAAGTGATATGGAAGTAAAGATCTGCTCCTTCTGCGGATATGAAATCGAGCCCGGCACGGGAAAAAGCCTCGTCAGGAAGGATGGCAGGATAATACATTTCTGCAGTGGAAAGTGCGAAAAGAACTACAGACTCGGCAGAAATCCAAGAAGGCTGAAGTGGACTAAATTCTACGAGAAGGGCAGGTGATCCTGTGGAAAGGACTTTTGTAATGGTAAAGCCAGATGGTGTGCAGAGGGGGCTAGCGGGAGAAATTATTTCAAGGATCGAAAGAAAAGGGCTGAAGATCGTCGCAATGAAAATGCTGAGAATCCCGAAAGAGCTCGCCGAGGAGCACTACGCTGAGCACAGAGCCAAACCATTCTTTTCTTCACTCCTCTCCTACATAACCAGTGGCCCGGTTGTGGCAATGGTTGTTGAAGGGAAGAATGCAGTTAAAGTTGTCAGGAAGCTTGTTGGAGCAACCAATCCATCAGAAGCTGAGCCCGGGACGATTCGCGGCGACTTCGGTCTGGATCTCGGAAGAAACGTCGTCCACGCATCGGACTCAGCGGCATCAGCTGAAAGGGAAATAGGGCTCTTCTTCAGGAATGAGGAAATTCTGGACTACAGAAGAGAAAGCGATGTCTGGATATACGAGAAATGAAGAATGTAAGAACTCCAATCGTTGCGGTTCTTGGACATGTTGACCACGGAAAGACGACGCTACTCGATAGAATCAGAAGGAGCAGGGTCGCTGCCAAGGAAGCTGGCGGGATAACCCAGCACATAGGGGCAACGGAGATACCGATAAGGGTAATAGAGGAAATCTGCAAGGACATCTGGAGACCAAACGTAGAATTGCCGGGACTTCTTTTCATCGACACCCCCGGACACAAGGCCTTTACGAATTTGAGGAAAAGAGGGGGTGCGTTAGCTGATCTCGCAATTCTGGTTATCGATGTCAACGAGGGGGTGATGCCTCAAACGGAGGAGGCAATAGCAATACTCAGAACTTTTAAAACTCCATTCGTCGTTGCCGCGAACAAGATCGACAGAATCCCCGGATGGCAGAGCAAGGAAAACATGCCGTTCATAAAAAGCTACGCAATGCAGGAAGACTTTGCAAAGATGAATCTGGACAGGAAGATCTACGAGCTCGTTGCAAGTCTTTACAAATTCGGGTTCAGCAGCGAACGGTTTGACAGAATAAAGGACTTCACCAAGACAGTCGCCATCATCCCCGTTTCAGGAATAACGGGCGAAGGGATTCCAGAGCTGCTCATGATACTCCTCGGGCTTGCCCAGAGATACCTCGTGAAAAACCTGAAGTTGCAGGCTGAGGGTAAAGCCAAGGGAACGATCCTGGAAATTAAGGAGGAGCGGGGAGTTGGCATAACATGTGATGCGATAATCTACGATGGAACGCTAAGGGTTGGAGATAAAATCGCAATTTGGGGAAAGGATGACGTTATCGTCACCAACGTGAAGGCTATTCTCAGACCGCCGCCCGCGAAGGAGATGAGGGTAGAGACCAAGTTCCTGCGTGTAGATAAAGTTACTGCGGCAGCGGGAATAAAGATCGTTGCACCAGAACTTGAAAAGGCCGTTGCTGGAACGGAGTTCGAGGTAGTTGAGAGTGAAGAGGATATTAGAAAGTTCAAAGAAAGAGTAAGGGGCGAATACGAGGCAATAGCAATCAGAACGGAGGGGGAGGGAATCGTGCTGAAGACGGACACCATAGGATCTCTGGAGGCAATGATAAACGAACTCAAGGCTCACGGAATTCCGATAAAGAAGGCTGAAGTGGGGGAAGTGGACAAGAGAGATGTCGTTGAAGTTTCGACGAACAAGGAGGAGACAAATAAGGCGATTCTGGCATTCAATGTGAAGATCCTGCCCGAAGCAGAGGAGGAGGCGAGAAATTATGGAGTGAAGATCTTCGAGGGCGACATAATCTACACGATCATCGATGCCTTCGTGAAGTGGAGAGATGAAGTGAGGACGATAAGGGAAAAGCAAAAAATTGAAGCCCTGATAAAGCCAGGAAAGGTGAAACTACTAAAGGAGTTCATCTTCAGGCGAAGCAAGCCTGCAATAATCGGCGTAAAGATACTCGCAGGTGAACTGAGGAGGGGTTCAGAACTGATAAAGCCCGACGGAAGCAAGGTGGGAGAGGTCAGGAGCATGCAGAAAGAAGGAAAGAACGTCGCAATTGCGAAAGCTGGTGAGGAGCTCGCAATTGCCATCGACGACGTCACCATAGGAAGGCAGCTAGAGGGAGACGAGGTTCTTTACGTTGAAATTCCCGAAAAGCATGCGAAAGTCATCGAGAGAGAGCTCCTCAGCTCCTTTGATGATGAGACGAAAAAGGCATTTCTCGAGTATCTGGAGATAAAAAGGAAGGAAAATCCGTTCTGGGCGAAGTAAGATACTTCCATGCAGTTGCATTTAGCGAGGAAACGGCTTGAGGAAATATTTTACCCCGAAACGAAAAGTAATTCAAAACTTCATGGGAAATCTCAGTGAATGGTTTTCAGCCTCAAAACGAACACAACTTTTCCATCTTCGCTGTCTTCCAACCAAACCTTCCCGCCCAGCCTTTCCACCGTTTCCTTTACAAATCGCAGTCCCTTTCCACTCCCTTCTCCAAAGCTAACACCGTCGAAAATCCTGTCTCTAATCTCCTTGGGTATTCCGGTACCATCATTGGCAATCCTTATCTCGCAGAATTCCCTCAAAGGCTTTATTTCCATCCAAACGCGCTTCGCCTTTCCGTGCTTCACTGCGTTGTCTATGATGTTGTGGAAGGCGGAATAAAGGGAATCATCACCCAAAACGGTGCAGTTTCCACTGACTTTCAAATCGATTTCAAACCCAGTTGAAGCTTTTTCTATAAACTCTGCGACGTCTACGGGTTTCATTTTAACGTCTACTGAATGGCTCACGAGTTCTCTGATTTTAATCAGGCTCTCTTCAAGGCTTGAAACCCTGCTGATGTCCCCATCCTTTATCAGCTCAAGATTTAAAAAGGCTGAAGTGAGCACATTCTTGATGTCATGCCTCAAAATGCGCTGAAGCTCTTCAAATGCAACCTTTTCCCTGAAAATCTCGTCTATGTCTTGTAGAATACCGAGTACACCATCCTTCCCCCCAAATCTTATCTTCTTAACGTTCAGTATGACCCACTTATCCCCGAATTTCGTTCTGACCCTTATCGGATAACTTTCCTCTTCGAACCTCAGACCTCTAAGCCTATCCTGGTATCTCTTCATCAGTTTTGGCAGATCTTCGGGATGAATGAATCCAGCAAATGGTCTCCTGATTAGCTCCTCCTTACTATATCCTAAGAAATCTACAAGAGCTGAATTTACAAAGACAAGAAATTCTCCCTGAGCAATGAAGATGGGAACGGATATTTCGACTAGCTTTCTGTAAAATTCTTTTCTCTCCTCGAGTTCCCTTTTGAGCCCCATTTTCTCCGTTATGTCGATGATGAAATGAATTATGTACGAATCATGCCTCTCCGCCTTGACAAAGAACCATCTGTCCAAATTCTGATCGTAGAATTCCGATTCCGCCCTTTCGCCACCACTCTTCAGAAAGTTCCACACTGGACAGAATTCAGGCGGATTGGCAGTTTTATGCGTAAAGGTATAGCATTTTTTCCCGATCACGTCGCCGAATGTATCTCTGACAAATTTATTTGCCCATGTAACAGTAAAGCTTTCGTCGAGCAGCATGAATCCGATGTCCGCCTTTTCCATCGCTTTAACTGCAAGTTTCTCAAGTTCATTCATCGCCCCATTTTACTCCCAAAAAAATTTAAACGTTTTCTCGAAGATTCGAAATTTCGGAATCGAAAGCACCGAAAAAAAGAAATCGCAAAAGGGAAGCATTATTCATGCGATACAGATTCATCGACCACACGGCAGATATAGCCTTTGAGGCTTACGGCAAAAATCTTGAGGAGCTCTTCGAGAGCTGCGCCTACGCATTTTACGAAGCATTCGTCGACACATCCAAGCTTAAGGGTAGTGAAAGAAGAATTTTGGAGATTGAGGCAGAAGACGAGGATCTAATGCTTTACCGCTTCCTCAACGAACTCCTGTTCCTATTTGAGACTCAATTTTTTGCAGGAAAAGAGATCAAGGTCAGAATCGATGGCAAAAAGGCTATTTCTGAAATCAATGGCGGTAGATTTGGTAGGGAAGCAGTTAAGGTTGAGCCCAAAGCTATCACAATGCATAAGTTCGGAATAAGAAGGGGAGGGGACATGCTCGTGGCCTTCGTCGTCGTGGACATATGAGCGAGATATATCTCCCCCTGCACAGCGGTGAAGCGCCGCACTGGCTTCTTAGCAGGATGAAGAAGCTTGCCGACAAGATCGTCAGGGTCATCATTCTCGAGTACGGCGAGCTCGAATTTCTGAAGCGCATATCCGATCCAATCTTCTTTCAGTCCTTCTCAAACGTTTTGGGTTTTGACTGGAACTCAAGCGGAAGCACCACAGTGCTCACGGGGGTTTTAAAGGCCGTGCTAAACAGGCCAGATTTCGAGATCAGGGTTGCTGGTGGCAAAGGAGCAAATGCACTCAAAACTCCTGAAGAAATCCGAAAGTTTGCTTCGGAACTGAACATCGATGCCGAGAAGCTCGTGAAATTCAGCAGACTTTCGGCGAAGGCAGACAACTCTGCCCTCATAGACGGGTACACCCTGTATCACCACGCGATCTTCTTCACGGCAAAGCATTTCACAGTTGTGCAGCAGGGAATGAATCCCATGGAGAGACTGGCACGAAGGTATCACTGGAGCGTTTATGAAAGCGTTCCTGAGCTCAGGGACGTGCACAGCGGCATAATCAGCGAAAGGATCGAGAATGAGGTCGTGAACATGATTTCGAGCAAAAGCGAGCTCGCGGTTGAGACCAGCGTTGACATCATGAGGGATGGCAGCTTCAGAAGAGACTACGAAAGACTGCTCTCAATCGTGAGAAGGAATAGAAAGATATACGTGCCAAGAAAGATCGATTGGAAGGCGGTCGAGAGGGCCTATCAGCTCCAGCCTGAAAGATTTGAAGACCTTCTTCTGGTCAAGGGGATCGGTAGAGAAACGATCAGAGCACTCGCTCTCATCTCCGACCTGGTTTACAACGCCGAATACGACAGGCAGGATCCAGCTAAGTACTGTTTTGCCGTCGGTGGCAAGGATGGTGTGCCCTTTTTAGTGCGCCGGGACGTTTACGACGAGGTCATCGAGTTCATGCAGGAGCTGCTGAAGCAAACAGATCTCGAAAGCTTTGAAAAAAGAAGGGCTTTGGAAAGACTGCACAGAAGTTTTAGAACTTAGCGGCGAAACGGTTTTATTACCTCATTCAAAATTTTTTTGATGGAAGATCTTTTCCGGGAAGTAGCCAAGGCCTTCAAAACCGCCGTTGACAACAGGCACAGGTTTATGGTATTCGTTTGCTCATCCAATCTGAGGAGGGCCGTAGAATATGCCGAGAAAATATACTCGGATTACAGAAAAAGGGTCGAGAAAAATGGGCTTCTTGTAGTTGGAAGGGAAGAATTTCTCGAAATGGCAAAGGATCATTTCGAAGGCGAGTTGGTTCACTGGAAGAATTCTATAAGCGTTCTTGGCTCGACTTTTTCGTCGCTGATCATGGATCTGAGCGAGGGGTTTCATCCAAACGACTTGGGTGTCGTCGTTGAGACAGTTGAGGAGGGCGGGATAATAATAGCCATTTCTCCGCCTATCGAGAGGTGGGGGAATCTAATCAGCAAGTGGCATGAGGAGCTGATAAGCGAACCATTCAGTCTCAAAGACGTTGTTGGCCGTTTTTATCGCAGATTCATCGAGAGAACGATGAAGGCAGAGGGTGTAATCGTTTTCGATGCTGATAGGGGGGAACTGATCAAAAGGTACGAATTCGTGGAAAAGGGCAGCTCAAGGGAGGAGATCGTAATACCTGAGGGCACGAAAATAAAGAAGAAACTCTACAAGCTCTGCGCCACTCAGGATCAGGTAAGGGTTCTCCAGCTCTTTGAGAGGTTTTTCGAGCGGGAAAAGGAAAGAAAGGCTGTGGTAATAACTGCAGATCGGGGCAGAGGAAAAACGGCTGTTCTCGGCATCGTCACGCCTGCGCTGATTTCGAGGCTTGAAAGATTGCTGAAGAGGCCGATTCGAGTTCTCGTGGTCGCTCCAACCCCTCAGGCTGTTCAGACCTACTTCAAGTTCCTCATAAAGGCCATGAAGAGACAGGGAATGAAGGATTTCTTTGTTAAGAAGACGGATGAACTCATAACCGTGCTAAACAGCAAGTATGCCCGTGTACAGTACGCTATTCCCAGAAGGGCGCTGGATGAGAAGGAATTCGCCGATATCCTCATCGTGGACGAGGCTGCAGGCATAGAAGTTCCCGTGCTACTCAAGATCACCGAAGGAGCCAGGCACGTGATATTTTCAACGACGATCCACGGCTACGAGGGGACGGGAAGGAGTTTCAACGTCAGGTTTCTAAGAAGGCTCGAAGAGGATCCGAGTATCGAGGTTGAGAGGATCCACATGTCTGAACCGATAAGGTATGGCTTTAAGGACCCGATTGAGAACTGGCTTTACGACGCTTTACTGCTAAACGCACAGCCAGCGGAGATAGGAGAAGAGGAGATGGAGAAGATCAGGAGGCTCGAGCTTGACTTCGAGATTCTCGACAAGGACGAGATGATGAACGACGAGAATTTGCTAAGGGAGTTTTTCGGAATTTACGTTCTTGCGCACTACAGAAATCGCCCCTCGGATCTTTCAGTGCTGCTCGACACACCCAACCACATACCAGCAGTTGTGAAGGCAAACGGGAAGGTTGTATGCTCTCTTCACCTTGCTGTCGAGGGTGGGATGGATGACGAGTTGATTGCGAAGATAAGGACGGGCTACAAACCAAGAGGACAGATAATTCCCGATCTGGTTCTGAAACACTTCTGGAATTACGATTTCTCGAGGAAGAAGGGAGTCAGGATCGTCAGAATCGCCGTCCATCCCAGTGCCATGGACATGGGCGTGGGCAGCTTCGCGCTTAGGAGAGTGGTCGAATGGGCCGAAAGAAATGGTCTGGACTGGATAGGTTCTGGATTTGGAGTTTCAAGCGATCTCATCAGGTTCTGGCTTAGAAACGGCTTTCTGCCGATTCACATCACGCCACAGAGGAACGAAGTCAGCGGGGAGTACACGATCATAGTCATTAGACCGATAAATGTAAAAGAGAACGTTGACAGGATGAACATCGAATTCATTCGCAGATTCATCGAATATCTGTGCGACGAGCTCAGAGATCTGGAGACCGAGACCGCAATAATGATCCTGAGTTCTCTGAGGGGAGACGTGAACTGCAATCCCTCAGTTTTCGGGGATCTTGAGGTGGAAAGGCTCACGAAGTACTTCGAGGGGCTGGGCTTTTACGAATACATTTCCGATATTGCAAGACCCCTCGTGAAATTTTACTATTCAAACGCGGAAAAAACGGAGTTGGATGAGAGGGAGGAGCAGATTCTTGTCGCAAAGTGTCTACAGCTCCGCTCTTGGAGGGAGATCGGAGGAGAGGAGAAGTACAAGACCCTGCTCAGTGCCCTGAAAAAGGTTTGGGGATGGTTTTTAAGCAAGCAAAAAATTATTATTTCCCACTCGTAAGGCGGGTTATGGTTCCAAAACAAAGGGTTCTCGAAGTCGTTGAGAAAGATATAAAGCCGATGCTCATGATGGAGGGCGGAAGCATAGAAGTGGTCGACGTCAACGAGAATGAAGGTATAGTCAAGGTTCGCCTACTCGGAGCTTGCGGGACGTGTCCGATGTCAATGATCACGCTCACAGCCTTCGTTGAGAGGACTCTGAAAAGCAAGATCCCCGATGTCAAAAAAGTAGTTCCGGTATGATACACCTGATCGAACCGATCAAGATGGCTGTAATAGAGAATGTAGCTTACAGTGTCAAAGATGTCAGTGAAAAACTTTTTGGAGGCTTTTGCGACTGTGGAGGAAGAATGCTGCAGAAATTCTGGCTCAACTTGGAGGGAATGAGAGTTCTTTTCTCTGAATGCGAAAAGTGCTGGAAAAATCACGCCTACGTCTTCAATTCCAACAATTTTCTGAGGAAGGAAGAAGTCAGGGTCATCGGGAAAGGAGAGATCTTGGACTATCTCAAAAATTTCCTTACCGAACTTGAAGTTGAGGCCCTTCTAAATAAAGCGCAGAACAGAGCTTACAAGCCCCAGCACCTGGCAAGAGTGAAGAAAAAGCTCTCCGATATGAATCTACCATTGGAAGAAATTTTATCACTGCTGAAATGAGGTTGAAGAAGGATATAAGGATTTACTTTGACCTCGCCGAAATATCCTCCGTATCGAGAAGGTATTTCATAATCGGCTTTTTTGACGGAGTGATAACGATCGCTGGAATGCTCATAGGCGCGTATCTATCGGGACACAATACTCCAGAGCTGGTAATTCCCGTGGGCTTCGCAACAGCCTTGGCACTTGGAATTTCAAGCTCCTGGGGTGCATTCGAGGCAGAAAGGATAGAGCAAAAGGTTCTTAGATTGAGAAGGGAGAGATCCCTGCTCACAAAACTGGATGAGACCATCTTCGATGAAGCCCATAGCTTTGCAACTGCCTTCAATTCCATTATCCACGGAATTTCGCCGATTCTCGGCGCATTAATTCTAATTCTGCCATACGCCTTTCTACCTCCTTTCGAGGCGCTAAAGTGCTCTATGGTTATCTGTTCGGCAAGCCTATTCGTTTTAGGATTTGCAATGGGAAAAATGGCCAATGAAAGGGCTATTTTGAACGGAATAAGGATAATGATCCTCGGAATTCTGGTGCTGTTCTTAGTCCTCATAATGAACCCGGGACATGTGATATGATTTTTAAATCCTCGGAAAACGGGATTCATGGGCAGAGTGTGGAAGTTCGGTGACGACATAGACAC
>CAZZIT010000223.1:0-6102 GCA_964654365.1 uncultured archaeon | reverse complement strand
CTCAGAAGCTAATAAGGTTCGTGATCAAATAATGCCCAGCAACATCGTTTCCGCAGTTCTCCTAACTGCGCTTCTCTTCACATCCTTAGCCTTGGCCGTCGATTTTGCCGTTGAAAGTGTGAAGAGCATAAAAATGGTAATCGAGGCTGAAAGGGCTGAAGAGATTTTGCAAAAATTTTATGGGCTTGAAAATGGAAGCTTCTCCTTTTGGGGTGAGGGAAGGGTAGAGGTAAGGGAAAGGGACGTTTTTCTGGAATACTGCGGAATTTCGGAAACATTGAAGGCTTACAGCATCTGCTACACCTACAACTTTTCGAAGTGCATCGAAGTTGTTCCCGAAATCAGCCCGGAGAGGGGAGAGCATGGCATCATCCTAAATCTGAAGGCCGTGAAGATCTTTCATAGCATATTCTCAGAGCCCGGAAGGCATTCGATCAAGATCGAAAAGCGCCTATCTTGGGAGAATAAAAGCGCCTTTGAATTGAAGAACAGCACAATAGACGCAAGGCTCAACCTTTCCGCGGAAATATCGGAAAAGGTGCACTGCGGAGAAAATATGCTGCTTAGGATTAACGCGGGAAATAGCAGCGAAATCAGGTATATCGCAATTTTAGAGAGAGAAAAAATAGAAATGGCAGCTGGTCTGGAAGCTATAAGGACTTCATCGAGGTGGTTTGAAGAAATCGGCTCGAATGAAGGTATCTTCGAATATACGATTGATACATATGGATGGTCCCCGGGCTTCTATGGAGTGCTTGTATTCTCCAGCAGTCACAGAAACTGGGATATGACCTTTCTGATATCTGGAAACGCAACATTTGACTACGGCTTTTCTAAGCAGAATTTCTGGGGAGTTGAGAGGATCGTAAAAGAAGTTGAGAAAGTTTTTATCTATGAGGAAGAGTGGAATTCTTAGGTTCTTCAAAATCGGAAAAAAAGAGGAATTGAAAGACGATAACTGGGAGGAGGAATTCAGAAATGCCGTCAGCTCCAATTCGTGCTCAGTGTATTCTGTAAACGAATACGCCTATGTGAGAATTGATGTGGCCTCAAGAACTTACGAGGTCATAGAGCCGCCACTGAATGAGGATGACATAAAAATTCTGTCCATAGCGAGAGATCTGATTCCAAGAAACATGACGCTCAATTCAAAGGGGCTGAAGGAGGCTTTTGATCAGGCCCTAAACAATTTTTTCGAAACTTATTCCATACCCGAAAAGAGGCGTCTGAAGCTGAGCTACTACCTACTCAGGGATTTCTTGGGATACGGAAAAGTCGATGCTTTGATGAGAGATCCCATGATCGAGGACATCAGCTGCAGCGGAGCAACTATGCCCGTGTATGTCTACCACCAGCTCCACGGCTCTTTAAGGACTAACATAACCTTTGGAAAGGAGGAACTTGATTCCTTTGTCTCCAATCTTGCACAGCGCTGCGGAAAGCACATTTCGATTGCCGAGCCAATAATCGACGCATCTTTGCCCGACGGAAGCAGGGCGAACATAACATTTCAGAACGAAGTCTCTACTAGGGGCTCAACTTTCACGATAAGGAAGTTCAAGCAGAGAGTTCTCACACCTTTGGACCTCATCAGATCTGGCTCCATATCTGCAGAAATGCTTGCATATCTCTGGATGATGATCGAAAGAAAGGCATCGATTCTCGTAGCAGGAGAAGTTGCAACTGGAAAAACGACATTGGTCAACGCTTTTTCGCTTTTCATTCCAAAGAATATGAAAATAGTTTCAATCGAAGATACACCAGAGATCAGGCTTCCACACGAGAACTGGATACCGCTTGTCACGAGAATGGGATTTTTCGGCGAAGGGAAAAGCATTACGATGTTCGATTTGCTCAAAGCATCGCTGAGACAGAGACCTGACTACATCATAATCGGGGAAATAAGAGGGGAAGAAGCACAAACGCTCTTTCAGGCCATGTCAACTGGGCATCTTGCCCTCGGAACTATTCATGCCAAATCACCTAAGGCCGTGATTGAAAGGCTTATATCGCCACCGATGAACGTTCCAAAGATAATGATATCTCTTCTGGACTGCATCTGCTTGCAGACGATTCAAAAAGAAGAGGGAGGAGTGAAAAGAAAAACTTCCGGAATCTGGGAAGTGATCAGCGAGGGAGAGGAAATAATGCTGAAGGATGTTTTTATATGGAACGGCAAATCTTTCGAGTACAGGGGAAGCAAAAAACTAATTATGGCCTCTGAAAGTTCGAGTTTTGATCCAGAAAAGGAAATGTTTCGAAGGGCAGAACTTCTGAATTCCTTAGCTTCGCGCAATCTCGATTTTCCAGATTTCTGGAAGGTGATCTCCGATGAATCTCCGATTTCATAAGCTTTTTTACGGTAAATTCGGGAGGGAAATAGACTTCTCTCGAAGATTTGAATCCCTCGGCATTGCACTTGAAAAGGCAAACTCGAAATACACCCCCGGGCTACTTTTATCGCTCTTTCTTTCCATGCTCGTTATACTTTCGGCAATCGCTGCGATTTTATTTGTTCTCACAAGGCTGCATTTGTTTCTTTTAGTCCCCCTTGCATCCCTTATCGTCTTTCTCTATCCCTATTACAGGATATACTCACGGAGGGAAAAAATAGATTCCGAGCTTCAATACGCATTCAGCTATCTCTCAACCCTTGTTTCAGTTGGTATAACTCCTATCGAGGCATTTAAAGCTATTATCATGGAGGAAACATTCGAAAAAGAGCTCAGAAGGGAATTCGAGCTTATAGTCATTGACACCGAGGTATTCGGAAAAGACCTGATCACGGCCCTGAGCAGGGCATCGCAGAGAACTCCATCGAAGAAACTTCAGAATATACTCCAGAGCATGGTCTCATCAATCCTTGCGGGAAGCGATTTGAAAAAAGTATTGATGGATGCATCGATTGAACTTTCGGAAGAGCAGAGGAGATCCTTTCAGAGAAAAATATCCAATCTCAGCATTTTTGCCGAATTTTACGTAATAGTATGCCTTTTCGCCCCAATTCTGCTGATAGTTTTCTTTCCCATCGTCGAAACCCTGAGCAACTTCCTGATGTTCAGCAGCTCCTTCTTTGGAAGGCATTTCATAGAACTTTTCTTATACCTCCTGATCCCCGTGATCTCGATAGTTCTGCTCATAATCTTAGATTTAATCCAGCCGAAGGAGGTGAAAATTTGATCTTCTTCGCCATTCAGCTCCTCTCGATTTTTTCAGGCCTTTTAGCCTTCTTAATTCTCCCCCTGAGCTTGGATGAGAGAATTTATCTCCTGTCTCTTCTCTCTGCTCTTCCTGTATCGCTCAAACTTTTTCTTGACTATTCGAATCTGAGGAGAAAGGAGAACGAGTTCACGACTTTTCTGAGGGATTTAACGCTCAACATCAAAACGGGGATGAGCATAACAAAGGCAATCGAAGTCACAGCGCGAGGGAGGTATACAGCACTCAGGAAGGACCTTGATTCCATGATGAAAAATATATCTCTCGGAATGCCCGTGGAAAAGGCTTTCGAAGCCTTTGGAAAAGAGCAGAAAACGAGAAACATAAAGAGGGCAGTTTCTGTTATTTCAACAGCCAGCAGGTCAGGAGGAAAGATCGGAGATGTGCTGAGCCTTCTGACTTCAGAACTTTTGAGGGTGAGAGCAAATAGAGCCGAAATGGAGGCGTCGCTTCACGTTTACACGGCAAGCCTTTACGTGATCTACCTTACCTATCTGACAATTGCAATCCTGAGCCTAACAAAGCTTCTGCCATCTATGGCTTCTGCGGACATAAACGTCGACCTGCCTTACTACGATCAGCTGCTTTTCAGAAGTTCGATGATAATTGCAGTGTTTTCAGGCCTAATCGCTGGAAAGATGGGACATGGATCCATCCACGCGGGCTCGATACATGCTATATTAATGTCGCTGATCTGCTTTCTGAGCTTCATTGTGGTTTAGATTTACTGGTGGCTCTTGCATCTGAAGTTTTCAATCCCTGTAAAAGCCGAGAAAGGTTTAAAATTTAAAAATCAACCCCTTAGGCAATGGGAGCAAAAAATGAAAGGGAAACGGTTTCGGAAAAGATAGTCAAGGGTATTGAAAGTTTTAATGGATTTAGGGCACCTGAAGCCAGAGCAGAACTGTTGACAATGGATGGGAAAGAAATCCTCGTTAGATTTTATGGTCATATGTGCTTTACTTGCGGAACCTTCGATTATTTCGAAGACCTGCTTTACGAAATCAAGGATCTCGGACTGGAGCTTCGGTTGAAGAAATGGTGGAGAGATGAAGAGAATGGCTACTTAGTTGTCTACGAAATTTTATGATTGCGTTTTCTTGCCACGCTAAGAGAGTGGGTTTGTACTTTGATCGCCAAAGTTGCCTTGAAGTCTAAGGAAGCAGGCAATAAAGCGGATCTCGCGAGCATTTTGGCATTTTTCATCAGACTTAAATACCGTATATCCGACTGCTGGGCATGGAGAAGGTGAAGCTTAGTTTTAAGGGCGAGGTTGCAAGAATAAGTCTGAACAGGCCAGAGAAGAAGAATGCCCTCAACCATCAACTCCTGATTGAGCTCAGGGAGGCAATAAATACGGTCAAAAATTCTTCGGCAAAGGTGCTCGTGCTTAGCGGAGAAGGAGACACTTTCTGCGCGGGAATGGATAGAGAAATACTCATGAAGCTAACGAGGTCTGAAGAGGGAGAAAAAGAGCTTCAGGAGTCAATAGATCACGTTCAGGGAATAATATACGATCTCAGGACTATGAAAATTCCCGTGATCGCTGCTGTTCAGCGCTATGCAATAGGTGGTGGATTTCAGCTTGCACTGGCTGCAGACATACGCATAGCAACTCCTGGCACGATTTTCTTCCTTCGAGAGCCTGAATTCGGAATAATCCCAGACATGGGTGCGCTGCACATACTTCCGAGAATCGTAGGCGACGGAATTGCGAGGGATATGGTCTTCACCAGACGCCAGATCACAGCCGAAGAGGGCAAGATCATAGGGCTTGTAAACGAGATCTACGCGGATCTGGAGAAGGGAATAGAGGAGTACACTCAGAAGCTCCTTTCTGTCCCTATCTTTACTCTTGTTGAGTCAAAAGTCCTTTTAGAGCGATCCTGGCTGACGGATCTTGCGGAAAGCCTGAAGGATGCAAAAGAGGCGCAAAAGAGGTGCGTCAGGGAGGCAATAAAGTTATTCAAATCACAGTGAGTGTGGCCAATTAATCCAATTTTTCTGACACTCTGTCAAAAATTTTTTATACAACTGAACTTTACTTCTTTTCAGGTGATTTGATGCACATAATGGAGGGTTTCCTGCCAGCGGAATGGTGCGCCTTCTGGTATGCCATAGCGATTCCCGTGCTGATATATGGAGCCTGGAAGACGAAAAAGGAAATTGAAAAAAATCCGAGGGCTAAATCGCTGCTCGCAGTCTCTCTGGGATTCATCTTTGTTCTCTCTGCACTCAAACTGCCTTCGGTAACCGGAAGCTGCTCTCATCCTACGGGGACAGGGGTTGCCGTTGTTCTCTTCGGTCCCTCGATCACGGCATTTCTTTCCTCCATCGCATTGCTCTATCAGGCTTTGCTCCTCGCACACGGCGGTTTGACGACGCTCGGGGCAAACACGGTTTCCATGGGAATCATTGGCCCAATCTTTGGCTTCATAGCCTACAAGGCCATCAAGAAGTTTAGCCTTTCTGCAGCCATCTTCTTAGCAGCAGCAGTTGCGGATTTCATGACCTACGTCGTCACATCCTTCCAGCTCGCGCTCGCATTTCCCGCCTTCCCGGGAATTGAAGGAGTTATGGTGTCCGCAGTTAGATTTCTCGGAATCTTTGCCGTTACACAGGTGCCCCTTGCGATAATGGAGGCCTTCATTGCAGTTATGCTATTCAGGAGCATCAAGACATACTCCCCGGAGGTGAGCACGGTTTGAAGATCGGTAAAACCATCCTTCTGGTATTATTTTTGATGCTGATCGCTCTAAGCAGCGCTCAGGAGTGGAGGGGAACGGACGAGATTGCAGAGGAAATAATAGCGGAAATCAATCCAGAATACGAGCCGTGGTTCTCTCCGATTTTCGAACCGGTGGGAGAACTTGAGAGCCTGTT
>CAZZIT010000222.1:0-12743 GCA_964654365.1 uncultured archaeon | reverse complement strand
TACTGGCGATGGGCAACATTGGATCCCGGTGGCTACGGATACAGGGTTTCTGCGCAGCTCGTTGACATTTTAAAATACGAAATGCCAGAAGTTGAGTTTTCAATACTTCCTTACTCTTCAACGACGGCGAACATCAAGGATTTTTGTAAGGGTAATGCTGAGAGCACTTATATTGCTGACCTCGGATTTCAGGAGCTTTACATGTTTACAGGGGCTTTCAAAGATTTCAGGGGTGAAGTGAAGCAGATGCCCGTTCAGACCTTCTGGGCTTACACCATGGAGACCTTTATACTTATTCCGAAAGATAAAGCCGGAGAGATAAAAAGCTGGAAGGATCTGGATGGAAAGAAGGTTTTCCTGACTCCCGCGGGATACATGAACTACCTCAACATCCAGAGAGCCCTGAAAGCGGTTGGTGTAAACGTTTCACATGTTGAGATCGACACGAGGTTCACATGCAAGGCCCTTGAAGAGGGCACAATAGTAGCAACTGCGCTCTACACGACGGCCAAGTTTTCCCCTCCAACATGGGGCAAAGAAGCCGATATAGCCTGCGGAGCAAAACTTGTACCGCTAAACCCAAGTGAAGAAGAGATAGCGAAGCTAATGGAGTCCGGATTACTGGTTGTAGAAATAAACGCAAGCGAAGCGTTTACGAATGTCAAGGGCAAGATCTACGGGGTGCCGTTCTTCTTTGGATTCCACGTGAGCAAGGATATGCCAGAAAGCCTGGTATATAAAATGCTTGTTTCCCTCGAGAAAAACGCTGAAAAGCTTGCAAAGGCTGAGAAAGGATTTGAGCCCCTCGCGAAAGATTTCGTTGGTTTTCAAATCGATGGAATAAAATCCACAAACCCAGAATTAGTCCCAATTCATCCTGTCTTGGCAAAGTTCCTTAAAGAAAGAAACGCGTGGAACGAGGACTGGGATGCATACATAGCCAAGGGGTCATCGGGATGAAAGCTTTAAATTATCTAATTTTTGTTTGCTCACTCGTATATTTTCTCGTGGCAATCTACTACTATAGCACGGGTTTTATGGGTTCCTCCTTCATGGTCCTCTTCTTCGTTCCGCTTGCCTACATTCTCTACGTTTTGCACAAGCTTAACCAGGGCGAATTCTATCCGAAGCTTGGAAAATTTCGAACTTTCATTGCGGCTCTTTACATAGCCATTTGCATCTATTCGGCCTACTATCTGATGACAAATTATATGGGCCTCCTTTACTACAGAGTTGGCTCGTTTAACTATCACGACATTGCTGTTGCGCTTCTCATCTTCTTTCTGCTCCTCGAATATTCGCGCAGAGAGCACAAAGTGCTCTTTGCTCTGATCATAATTCTTGCAGCCTACTCCATTCTCGGGCCAATTTTTCCCGGAATGCTGAAGCACCCCGGTGTGAGCTTTGAAAGGATTTTAACGTCCTCAACGATCGAGCTCAAGCTTGGTGCATTCGGGACCTATGCGCAGGTGGGTATCGGGCTTATAGGTGCATTTTTGCTACTGATGGGGATTGCAAAGGGTTTTGAAGTCGACAAGTCCGTTATTAAGACGATAGTTCTTTCTCTTGGAAAAAGACCGACGACGATACCTCAAACCGTAGTTCTCAGTTCGATGGCCGTTGCCACATGCACCGGCTCGGGAGCCGCTGGTTCGGCGTTGTTGGGACAGTTCGCAATTCCTGCAATGAAGAAAGCAGGTTTTCCGCCACTCTATGCTGCCGCAACCTTAGGCTGTGCCACCCTCGGTGGCCTCATAATGCCCCCCGTGATGGCGATCGCCGCGTTCATAATGGTCGAATTCTTAGGCGTGAGCTATTTCGAAGTGATGCTTAGAGGTTTTCTCATTGCCTTCATATACTACTTTGCAATAGTCTTTGCAGTTCACCTTCTAAGCGTGAGGTTCGTAACCCCCAAATACGCGAGAGGGGAAAAAATAGATGTGGAGAATGTATTCAGAGAGCTCGGAAAGCTGACCAAGTTCGACAAGCTTCATTCCATAGTTTTCTTTTCATCCATCGCCCTTCTGATCTACCTAATGGGATGGGCATGGTGGCCTGAGATAAGAGCCGCGCTCTTTTCTGCGCTCTTCTTGCTAATCTGCTCCTCGATAATTTTGATCATCGCCGAGAAAGACCCAAGAAAGCTCTTATCGAGGATTAAAAGCGCGGTAGAGAGCTACCCTGCGGTGTTAATAGATATCCTGCTCCTTCTGACCGTGCTCGGAATAATAATAAATCTCTACACGGTTACTGGGTGGCTTCTAAAGCTGGGATTTCTCCTCACAGATCTGGGAAGAGACAGCCTTTTGCTGCTCATGGCCATAGGATTCGTTTTCGTTTTCTTCCTCGGATTTGGATTGCCACCATCGGCCACATACATAATCGCGGCTGTGCTCATCGCACCGTACCTTGTAAGCTTTGGAGTGAACCCCTGGGTCGCACATTTCTTCCTATTCCTCGGAGCAACGATCTCCGAGTTTACACCTCCAGTCGCGCTAATCGCAGCGGTCATATCGAGGATTGCTGAAACTCCATTCATAAAAACAGCCATCTATACGCAGAAGTGGATCCTGCCGGTGTACCTCCTAATATTCACGGTCTTTAGCTGGCCCGAAATCGTTGTAATCAGTGGTTTGGATACCCTAAAGGCATTTGCAGTTATACTGGCAGGTATACTGGTCGTAACAGCGGGTTCTTTCGGTCTTTTCTTCAGAAGAAGAGGGCTCGACTACTTAGTTAGAATTCTGATAATTGCAATTGGACTCGCAATTCTCTACATGCCCCAGAAGGAGCTGTCCCTCGCACTGGCAATCCTTTCGCTCGCCTTAATCGTCTTGGCACTGTTCAGGACGAAGAGGGTTTCAGCACATACATAAATTTTTAATAATAAACTCAAATCTTTTTGAAGAGAGCTGGACACGATTGGATTAGTAGCATTTGGCGCGAAAATTTAATGTCAGATAATGCGGGGGGAGGGATTCGAACCCTCGAACCCCTACGGGATTGGACCCTGAATCCAACGCCTTTGTCCACTCGGCAACCCCCGCTTTTTTACAGTCTGACCGAGGATTTATGAGTTTTATGGTTATGCCTGGCGGAAAATCAGAGCAACACTCCGAGAATCGACGAGGGACTGGCTTCGCCGAAATTTTTCGCAGGCCTTTAGCATATTAAAACATCTACCGAAAGGTATTTATAGTTGTGGCATCTAATACCATTAAATGGTTCCAAGTTTCGCGGACCTCCAGAAGTTCTGGGAAGATGCCCTAAGGCTGCAGAGAGAGTTTATCGAATCTCTCTCTTCAACAATAAAACTTGTTTCGGGATTCAGTGTGATGAGCAAGGATATTGCAGTTTTCAGAGCAAAAATACAGGCTGGAGGCAGAATTTCGATTCCTGAAGCCGAGAAAATCGCGCTGAAACTTCAGGATGGGGACGTTGTTAAGGTAATCATCGTGAAAGAAGGAGGTGAGAAGTATGGAGATGAAGGAAATGATGGAAGCCGGTAGGGGTTTCTACAAGATGGGGTTTGGGATTGCGAAGACTACCTTGGACTTGCTGAAAGTGAGCATGGACAACTATGTGAGCATGTACGAGTTCTACATGCGCCAGTTCCTTCCAGGTGAGAGCTTCGAAAGCCTTAAGAAGGCGATACAGCTTTACACCGAGTCTCAGAATAGAGTATTTGAAAACTTCAAGAAGCTTTTGGACCAGCTCGAGAAGCAGCAGGACGAAGTTTACAGCAGAATGTTAGAAATGGCTCCAAAGGAAGAGAAGAAGAAGCAGTAAATTTTTTATTTTTTTATTCAAGATTTTTCGTGGCATCTTACGTGCTTGTTCTGCACAACGAAGTGCAAAGAAGAATTTTGGTTGGCAAGCTTGGAGAAATCGAATTCAAAGATGGTTTTTATTACTATGTTGGCAGTGCCGAAAGACTTAGCAGGTTAAAAAGGCATTTTGGCAAAAAGACGAAAAAATGGCACATAGACTACATCTCCGAAGTCTTTGAAGTTCTCGGAGCCATGCTCGTCAATCTTGAAGAGTGTGAGCTGGCTAAGAGGTTTGATTTACCCTCAATCAAGGGCTTCGGATGCTCGGACTGCGAATGCTATTCCCATCTATTCTACTCCAGAAATTTGACGACCGAATACCTGTTCGCGTGAACCTCTATCCCCCTTTTCCCCTCCTTGGCGTATCCGTTGTAGATCTCGACCAGCAGACCGACTTCGGCTTTTCTGTAAATCTCCTTATCCCAGACAATCACTCTTATCCTTCCGCTCTCGTCCGAGATGTATATTTCGTTCGCAATCTCTGGGTCTCCAATACCGCTTATCCTTCCCCTTACATTCACCCTTCCAGGCGTGATTTCCGAAATCTTTGTAAACTCCTGATTTTCAGGAGAGTAGTCCGCAAGCTCTTTCGCTGTCTCCTCGTCCAAGAGATCTCCAAATCTCTCCCTGATCTCTTCGAGTCTCTGCCTATCCATAGAACCACCATAGCCAGAGCGTTGAAAGAAATCCAATAAGGAGCAGGATGAGACCAATTTTTTCCCTCATAAAACCCACTCCTTCAGACCTTCAGGAGCGGAGGCGAAATATCTCAGGCACTCGTATTCCATCACATGAATCCTCCTTGCAAGTATCACGAGGGTGTGGAGAGGATCTCCGAAATCGAAGTATCTCAGCTTCTCGAGCTCATCGCATTTAACAACAGCATTCTCACTTCCGGCCCTTGCTATTCCAACAGCAAAATGCTCTGCAAAGCTGCTTTCAAGGCTCAGAATTCTTTCCACTGCTTCTTTTATCGTCATTGGCGGATTTAGATCGAGGAAAAGCAGTGTGTGTGCATCTATGCTCAGATTTGCCTTGATCGTGTCGATGAAAGCTTTCGAGCGATGCCAGCTTACAGTCGCTGATCTTCCGAAGCGATAGTTCTGAAGTCCCGTTAGCGAGCAGACAGCGTTGATTATACTTGCGTTGTTTATTACCATGGTCTTTACACCAGATCTTTTTGCTTCCAGTAGGAGAGAGACGTGAGTGGTGGCAATCGTTGGATCTCCGGGAACGAGGATTGCGACTTTCTTCTCCTTCGCCATTTCGATTATCTTTCTGCTCCCCTCCTCCAGATCGCTTCTCTTTGCCTCTCTTATCTCTTTTCCAAAAAATTCCTGAAGATCTTCGAGCGAGCAGGAGATCTTGGATGTGTAAGTGTCCAAATACACTTCCTCCGCATCCCTCACCGCTTCCAGTCCACGCAGGGTTATATCTTTGTAGTCATGGAGCCCAAGTCCAACCAAGGTGAGCACGGATAACCTTAAGCTGGAGGTGTTAAATCTTACGCCTTGTGCCATACAGTCATGGCAAAGTTTTTATAAGAAGGAGAAGAATAACTCTATGCGGTGGTTTTTTGCACTGGCTATGGCACTGCTGCTCTGCTGCTGTGTTCAAGAGGAGACGAAAATTGAGACACCGACTCCAACGCCTCCCGAAACACCGACCACTACAGTGCCTACAACTCCTCTGACAACTCCTTCTGAAAAGAAAGAGCTCAAAGAGGTTGTGCCAGTTAAGGAAAGGGAAGAAATCCCAAATGAGTTCCTAATTAAACTCAAGCCATGGCCTCTGGTCAGGGGAACTGAAAGGAGTGACTGTTACACGCCCGAGATCCCGAGAAGACCGGAAATTGCGGGTATAGCAAATGTGAGCGCGAATTTCAGAGGAGAAATCTCAACGCCTGTTGTGAACGACATCGTTTTCCTTTTTGACAGCCAGAGGGTTTATGCATACAGGGATGAACTTCTCTGGAGCTTTAACGTCGAAGAATCTTTCGGAAAGGACATAAAAGCATACGCCCTCGGAGATTACCTTTACGTAGGAACTACTGCAGGCAAGAAAGGCTTTTCTTTGATTGCATTTGAAAAGGAGAGCGGAAAAATAGCATGGCATAAAGAGGTAGATATAGCTGGAAGCGTTTCCGCGTTAACGGTGAGCGACCTCGTCTGTGTGGGAACCGACAACCTGGATCCTTGGGTTATGTGCTTCACGCAAGACGGCGAGCTTAGATGGAAGGCAAAGGTTGCAGGAACAGTGAACGGATTTGCAGTAGGAAACGGGAAGCTTTTCGTTTCATCTAACAAGCTCTACGCATTTGAACTGAAAACGGGAAAGCTGCTCTGGGAGATCGACAAGAGTTATTCCGCTCCGTTATATAAAAACGGAATTGTCTTCGTAACCCTTTACGGATACGTTTACGCATTCTCTGAGGACGGAAAGCAGCTCTGGAAGAAATACTTCGGTGCAGGAGAAGATCAGTATTTCAATCCCTTGCTCTCCGCCAGCGACTACGCGCTTTACATTCCAAGGACCCTCGGAGAAAAGAATCTCGCCCTTCAAGTTGTCGATTTCGATGGAAATTTGCTCGGGTTGTTCAATCTGACCAAGGATGAAATTCCAGGCTTTCCGGTTGCATCGAACAGCGTTGTAATTCTTCCTGCAAAGACAGAAAGCTACGGGAAGATCTACATTTTGTGGCGAGGTACTGAAAAGCTCTACGAATTGAAGCGTGCTGGAAGTGAAGTGTTCATGCCGAAAGTTGCTGTATCGAATGGAAAAATATACGTCGTATTTTCGGACAACAGAAGCTCCCAGAAGCTTTACGTGCTGAGTGACAGGAGTGTGCCAAGGATAGCTTCAGTAGAAGTTTCTGCTGAGAATGATGAACTTGCGATCTCCGCAGTAGTGAGCGATCCAGAGAGCGCGATTTACAGGGTCTCTTTGGCGTATTTTGATGGAGGAAAATGGAACTACAAGGACATGGATCTCGGTAGAAGGTATGTAAGGGAACCTGTTGGTGGATACGGACTATCTGAGGAACTTTACACTGCAACGCTAAGGGTTGAAGAAAGGGTGGAGTTCTACGTTGTGGCTGTGGACAACTCGAACAACGTTGCCTACTCGAAGGTCTACGCCTATGCTTTAACTTAGCCTTTCAACGACAAAACTCTCTCCCTTCTTTTTTATCGCAACTCTCATCTCTTCCCTTCCATCGAAACCCATTTTTCTGAGTTCTGAAAAATCCGCCTTGCTCAGGAATTCAACTAATAGCTCCAGCTCCTTCTCTTTCTCTTCATCCTCGCGCTTTAAAAGATGGGACAAAAGCTCCTCATATCTCCTCTTCGCTGCAGTTTCTATGCAGTGCTCAGAGATGTGAAGCACGATCATATGCTCTTTTAACATTCCTTTCGACCTCTTCGTAAAGATTTCTTCCCTCAGCATCAATTGCAACGACACATGGGCCAAAGTTTTCAACTTCAAAGACCCAAACAGCT
Source organism: uncultured archaeon (assembly GCA_964654365.1). Taxonomy (GTDB): domain Archaea; phylum Halobacteriota; class Archaeoglobi; order Archaeoglobales; family Archaeoglobaceae; genus WYZ-LMO2. The sequence goes on along the minus strand of CAZZIT010000222.1, from coordinate 5,416 downwards.
TCGGCCATCCCAAGGTCTTCCCAGAACACTCCCTTTATCTTCCTTATTTTGCTCGCTGCAAATGCCCCAGCACCCCCTGGAAATGCGAGGTAAACTGCTTTCCCCTTCATTGCTTCCACAACTTCTCCACTCATCCCTCCTTTCCCTATCATTACCATCAGATCGGCGCCTTCAAGGATCTTCGGAGCATACGGGCTCATCCTTTCGGAAGTAGTTGGTCCAGCAGAGACCACGCGATCTTCGCTTATTATCGGGCCGCAGTGATAAACAATGGAGCGGTTGAAGCTGAAAGGAAGCTTCTGCTTAGATTGAAGCATTTCAACCGCTCTCGCATGTGCCTTGTCCCTTGCCGTGAGGATTTCGCCGGTAACGTATACTACGTCCCCTGCTCTTAGATTAAGGATTCTTTCATCCACCTTATTCAGAATCAAAGTATCACCTCCGCCCTTCGATTTGCCCAGCACTGTATGTTCACCGCAACTGGAAGCGAAGCTGTGTGACAGTGATTCAGCATTGAAAGCACAGCTAATGCTGTAGTCTTTCCACCAAGACCCATTGGTCCGATTCCGAGTTCATTCACCGCTTTGAGAATCTCGATTTCGAAATCGTTCATGCTGTCAAGACTTCTCAGCAAGGCCTTCTTTGCAAGCTTTGCGGAGACGTCAAAACTTCCGCCAATACCCAAGCCGATGATGATCGGCGGACAGGGCATGCCCATGGCTCTTGCAACGGTTTCTACGACAAAACTCTTTATCTTCATTGTTTCCATTGGCAGGAGCATTCGAAGCTGGGACATGTTCTCGCTTCCAGCACCCTTTGGCATGTAAACGATGCGGAGCCTGTCTCCTTCAACGAGATCGAGGTTCACGACAGGAATTCCAATGCCCGTGTTATCGCCCGAGTTCTTCCTTGTCAGCGGGTGGACTGCGTTGGGCCGGAGAACGGATGGCGTAAGCCTTCTCACAGCATCCTCTACGGCCTTCCTGATGTCGAAATTTAGCCTGAGCTCTCTTCCCATTTCGATGAAGAAGAAAGGAATTCCAGTATCCTGGCAGATCGGAAGCTTCGATTTTCTTGCAATTTCTATGTTCTGGAGAATCACTTCGAGGTTCTTCCTCGCTATTTCGCTCTCTTCATTCTCGTAAGCCTTTTTAAGGGCATTAACAACGTCTGAAGGGAGCTCCGTTTGAGCCCTCACTATTAGATCGGAAACAGCATCAACCACGTCTTCATAATTCATCTCTCTCCCTCCTCACGAAACATCCAAGTTCTTCAACCTTCGTTATATCCTTTCTCACGTATCGGAATATCCTCTTCCTCAGCTCCACATTCGGGACATTTCCGTAGCTTGAAAGTGTCCTCAGTAAACCTTTTTCGATCTCGAAGCCTTCAGCATCGTAGTCCGTGAGAATTATCACTCTTTTTCCGTTTAATTTTTCAGCTGTGCTCGAAAAGCCTGAAAAAATGACGATCTCCCCCTCAACACCGATTTCGCGCAGAGCTCTCAGATCCTTGACCCCTTCAACAACTACCACCCAGCCATTTCTCGAAAGCTCCTTAAGCTCTTCTATTGCATCAAAGAACTCCTTTAGCTCTTCCATATCTTATTCCTGGTTCTATCTGAAGCGTGATATCTGCGATAACACCCCTCTTCATCCCACCTTTAACCACGGTGAAAGAGCTGAAGTCGAGAACTTTTATCTCCCCAACGTCTTCCTCCCCGAAGTTCTTAGCTATCTCAACGACTTTCCTTTTAGCCGCTTCAATGAGGTCCTCATCCTTCGGAATGCTCCCGGTTCGGAATGGGCATTTCTCCAAGGTGCCATCGTAGATCGCAATCCCCTTTTCCGTGTCGTATCTTGCGTGAAGCATGAGGCTCACCTTGGAAACTGCTGCGCCAATTGCGCATACGGCTTCACTGCGCTCCGGGACAACATAGTCAACTTTAGCTATTTTTGCGATTTCAGGAATCAAGTATGGGGCAAGATAGCCGGCTCCAACTATCTTTTCGCACTCCATCGCCTTCAAGTTGTCTGCGATCATGGAAACGAAGCTATCAACAACTTTTTCGGAATTCAGTCCTCTTCCGAGCTCTTTCGACCTCCTGCTATCTCCAATCTCGAATCCCACACAGTTAAGGGCATCGGTAAGGGTAAAACTGCTACCTCCAAAAGCTGCCGGTGTCGCACACTCAGGGTTAGGTCTTTCGCCTTGCACGATAGAATTTCCACCCAATGGTATCGAAATCGAGTCGACACACCTCACCAGCGTCTTTCTTCCTGCTATTTCAATACCAGAAATGAAAACAGGCTTTCCGTTTTCAATCCTCACCAAGGTTGTAGATACGCCACCGATGTTCACAACAATCGCGTTCTTTTCCCTTGTCAGGTAAAGTGCTCCGAAGGCCGAAGCAACTGCCGTTGAGCCAAAAAGCTCAGAAGGATTCTCAACGACCATCCTGCTCGTTGATATTGCCCCATCCCCTGTAAGGTAATAGAAATCACCAATTTTGCCTCTAAGTTCCTCGCTCAATTCCCAGACGATTTCCTTTATCTTTGCGTTGATTACCGTGGTGTTTATCCTTGCAGGGTAGTTTAGACCCCCAACGAAGTAACTCAACGCTATCCTCTTGTCCTCCACTTTTTCTCTTACTATCCTTCTCACCTCTTCTTCAAGCACGGGATTTCTGACTGAGAACTTTGAGGCAATTGCAACGTTGTAGAACTTCTCCCTTTCGAGAATTTTCCTTATCTCTGCCTCATCGATTTTCTCAACCACATCTCCCCTGTGATTCACATAGCCCTTGAGCACAAAGCCATAGCTGGAGTAATTCAGCCCTGGACCCGGGATGAGAAGGGTTAGAGTCTTCAATTCTTCGAACCTTGAGACTAAGAGGTTAATCGGGAGTGAGGTCGTTACTACAACCCTCTCCTTTCCAATGTAGGGTTTTATCTCCCTTGAAAGAATTTCAAGCCCCACTGCGGCGGGCTTTTTAAAGATCGCTATATCATCCGATACGATGGCCGAAACCAAGTTGCAGCCACCAATGTCGATACCTATCATCCGAGTCTGCTACACCTAATAGATATAAAAAATCTTTGAATTTTCATGAAGAGAGCAATCTTATGATGTCCCCAACGTCGGCATCAGTCTTTATGCAGTAACCACAGTAATGCGTCGCTGAAGCCTTAAACCCCTCAGATCTCAGCTTTTCGACCAGTTCCACCGTTGGCGGTACCGAACGGCGCAGAAGGCTACAGATCTTCTGTATGTTGTAAGCTTTCGGGGAATCGATTTCCTCTGCAAGCTTGATGAGAAATTTTTTCTGCTCTCCATCTGCCCTTTTCAGAACTCTCTCTAAGAAAGCCGGATCTTTAAGCTCCCCAACCCATAGAGGACCGAGAGCCAGATTTTCTGACCCGCACTTGCACCTCTTCTCCGGAATCTCGCCGAATCTCACAACGCCCCTTCGAAGACATTTATGGCAGTAAACGAGGAAGCCGAGCTTCTCGAACATCTTCAGCGACTGGGAGGTTGATCGCTTCAGGCGGAGATGCACCCGATAGTAGTGTTCCCTTGTCCAAGAAACGAGCGGTTCTATTTTTTTCTCGAATCTCGCAGAAATTCTCGCAATGTAGCCTAAAAGAACTCTGAGCCCAACTTCGTGCGGCGCATCCGTTTTGAAGACAACTGCAGAGTACTTCCTCATGCTCGCGGAATTCTTGCAACAGAGTGCCTCGAGATCAGTTGCTGTAACGCTCAAGGTTTCCGCAGAAATGCAGGCTGATTCTACGTAGTTTGCCGGGCTTCCAAAGGGATCTATGTCGATGTGTCTGAAGGAGTTTTGGCGCATCAAAATCGTTGCCTCGCTGCAGTGAACCTCTGCCGAGAGCCCGTTAAGCTGCAAATTTCTCTTTATTATCTCTACAGCCCTCGGGTCTGCGTCGTTGAAGACAACTTCTCGCTCGGCCTCAAGCATCGCCCTTATACCCCGAATACCCGTAGCTGAAAAAGCGTCGAGAATCTCATTTTTTTCCAATTCTGCAAAGATGAGCATGTCCAGATCCCTGCAAAACTTCATCCTCGGATTGTAGAATATCCCGTCGGTGAAGATCTTTGCCTTCCCCTCAACGATCATAGATACTCACGATCTCCTCGGCAACCCAATCTCTGTTGCTCTCGTCAATGCTGTACAGCCTGAATTCTCTCCTGATCTTATTTACAAGCGGATGATTTGCTCTGTAGTGGACTGTAAATAGAAGATTTTCCCTGCTCAAGATCTCCCCCACTAAGGAAATGAATTTCTGGCTTTTGAGCTCCATCGGTCCGACCTCGTCGATTATAATTATGTCTCCGCTCAGATCGAGTTCTTCGAGAAATCCTTCAAATTCCTCAACCAAAACCTCGTACTTTCCGACCATCGTTTTACCCTTTCCAACCCTTGCAAGCCTCGCCTCTTTGCCCCCAGAAAGATCTAAGAGCTTAAAACCCATTCTTATCCCTTCCAATCTCTCCTCCCGCGTTACGAAACCCGAAACCTTCCTTTTCCCCTTCAACGCCTCCCAGACTTTCAGGCACAGAGTTGTCTTCCCGATCCCGGGCGGCCCCGTAACAGCGACCTTCACGCTCAGTTATCGGAAAACGGAAATAAGAATCCTACTGTGCCCTGAGGGAGCGAAGGGATCATCATAGCTCGCACTTGCGTGAGCTCAATCCCGCGGCTGGTCAGGGCCCTCAGTATCCTTCATCGGTGGTAGAATTTTGCCCACCGAATTTATGAAGGTTTTCGTGCGAAAAGAATAAATTTATGGGACTCAGCCTCAGAGTACAGGGGATGAAAGATGAGGGAAGAAATCCTACGGGAGCTAATCGCTAAGAAGGAAAGAATCAAGAGATTGGACGGGAAGAATGTGGAGAGGCAGCATGAATTGGGCAAGCTAACTGCGAGGGAGAGGATCGAAGTACTCCTCGATCCCGGTAGCTTTGTTGAAGTGAACAATTTCACAAAGGGAATCGGATATGAGACTGAGAATGTCATTACTGGTTATGGGACAATAGACAGGCGTCCCGTGGCCGTTTTTGCCCAAGACTTCATGTTGCTCGATGGAACTCTCGGAGAAGTTCACGGGCTAAAGATCGCGAAACTCTTCGACCTTGCGATGAGGCTCGGAATACCAATAATCGGGCTATATGACAGTATGGGAGCAAGGATCCAAGACGGAATTGGAGCCTTAGGTGGTTTTGGAGAGGTCTTTTATCGTAGCTCTCTTGCAAGTGGAGTCATACCCCAGATAAGTGCAATTCTTGGCCCCTGCATTGGTCCAATGGCTTTTGCCGCAGCGCTCGGGGATTTCGTGATAATGAGCAAGTCTCAAAATTGCTACACATTCGTGAATCCTCCCCAAATCATAAGAGC
>CAZZIT010000221.1:0-3900 GCA_964654365.1 uncultured archaeon | reverse complement strand
TCTCTTGGTGCCAATTTTCCCTGGGTAATAAGCGATGTGGCCAAGATGGCAAGGAGGTATGGTAAAGCCGTCAGTGCAACAACGGGGGACATGCCCTACAAGCCTGGAACTGCGAGCCTTGCAGCTCTTGGCGCGGCGGTTGCCGGAGCTGATTACGTGAAAGTTGGACTTTACGGAGTTAAAAACGACGAGGAGGCAGAGGAAGTCGTTGAAGGCGTAGTAAAAGCTGTAAAGGGCTACGATGAACGTAAGAAGGTTGTTATTGCCGGCTACGGAGACCACTACAGGATAAACGCGATCTCCCCCCTTAAGCTTCCAAGAATTGCCGCCGATTGCGGTGCAGACGTTGTTATGGTCGACACAGCAATTAAGGATGGGAGCTCGATCTTCGATCACATGAGCCTCGAAGACTTGGAGAACTTCGTTTCTATGGCAAAGGATAGTGGTCTTCAGTGTGCTCTGGCCGGAAACATAGGCTGGGGGCATTTGGAAACCATTAAAAGGCTTTCGCCCGACATAATTGGAGTGAGAACGATTGTCTGCGAGAAGGGGAGAGATTCTTCTATAAAAAAGGAGCTGGTAAAAAAGCTCAGGATGCTGGTTTAACGGGACAGCAAAGCTCTAAGATGTCTTTCTCAGCCTCTCTTGGGCCCTTGGCTATCAGAATGTCGCCAGCAAAGATTGCAGTGCTCGCAGTAGGCCTCGTTATCCATTCGTTCTTTCTCTTTATCGCTATGATGTGCATTCCTGTGTTACTCTCAACTCTTGTCTCCTTAAGCGTCTTGCTGTGGAGTGGTGAATCTTTTCCCACCGGAACCATCACCAGGATCTCACCTGTCCTTTTCATCGCTTCCTTGAAGATTTCTGGAAGCTCCATCTTGTTCAGGAGAATCTCCGCAATCTCTCTGGCACCGTCAGCGATCTGCTCGGAACAGTGAACTATTTCGATGATCGGAATCAGTATCGAAGGATCTTCGAATTTCTTGCTCGCGCTCAGGATCAGCTTCTCGACCTCGAACTTCATGTTGTCGAGAACGTTTTCGATGTAAACAACTTCGAGTGCAACCTCCTCATTTCCATAGATGAGCGAAGAGTATGCCAAGTCAACTGCAAGCTCAGAAAGGTTCTTCATCTCTATTAGCAGATCCACCGCCCTGTCGAGTTCTGGAATTTCTATTTCTCTCGCTATCATCTGCTCTCTCACTTCCTGCATCACGAATTCGTAGAGCCTTGGAATGCTGTTCGGATCCCCCCTGACGAACAGGATATCGCCTTGCATTATCCTCGTGTCTCTGTTCACATCGAAGATCCAGTTGAGATCCCTCTTTATCGCAATCACCCTCATTCCCGTAACCTTCTGGAACATCACTTCTCCGAGCGTCTTTCCAGCAACAGGTGAATTCTCCGGAACCGTGATCTTCACGATCGTTTCCTCCGAATGAGTCAGGATAAGGTTCACGACGTTTTTCGGAAGTTTGTAACCCTTTAGGACAAGTAAAGAGATATCTCCAGCGGCGCTGCTCATCTTGGAGCCTGCACTCGCGATCTGCAGAACTGAAACGATCTTTTCGGCGTCCCTTATGTGCCTCGCCGAGAGCATGGCCTTCTTTCTTATTTCGTTCAACAGCTCCAAGAACCTCGCTTCGAGTTCGAGCACCTCCTCCGCAACGTCTTCAACGTCGTATAAAACAGAGGAGTAGGCGAGATCTATTATCAGCTCGCTCGTATTTCTGATCTCCACAAGCAAATCCTTCACGGTTGCAGGCATCTCAATCTTAATTTCAAACCATACGATTTAAGCTTTTCTGCTTGGCACGTCAAAGGAGAAGATCGTGAACGACCCTACTCACCGTCTGCGAAAGACTTGAATCAGTGCCAGTATGCAGTTCTCGGCTCGATCTCGCCCACCAGGTTCTTCTTCACGAGCTCCTTAGCCTCTTCAAGGCTGTAGTTCCCCAAAAGGAACATGAGCTTTGTCAGGGCTACTTCTGGAAGCATATCCTCGCCTTCAATAACCCCTGCCTTGAGCAGGTCCCTTCCAGTGTCGTAAACGCGGTCGCAGATTCTGCCATGAAGGCACTGAGAGGTCATAACAACAACCGAATCCTCACAAATACTCCTCAGAGTCTCTATCCAGTCCGTAGAGACATGGCCGAGTCCCGTGCCCTCAATTACGAAGCCATGATAACCCTTCGAATGGAAATACTCGAGTATATCGCTTCCCAGCCCTGGGAAGAACTTTATCAGCACAACCTTCTCCTCAAGCCTGTCGGATAGCCTTAGCTCCCTCTCTCCCCTTCTGTAACGCCAGGAAAGCCACTCGACGTTCAGCGAGGGATAATCAATCCTCGCAACGGGTCTGGCGTTTATCGACTGAAAAGCATCCCTTCTCGAGGTGTGCATTTTCCTTACCTTCACACCTCTGTGAGCGAAGCAAAATTCGTCGCTCGTTGAACCGTGCATGCAGACAAGGACTTCACCTATGTCGCTCAAGCTCAGCTTGGCTGAGCAGAGCAGGTTCATAGCTGCATCGCTGCTTGGCCTGTCGCTACTCCTCTGAGCTCCGACGAAAACTACTGGCTTTGGAGTTGAGAGCATGAACGCCAAGGCTGAGGCTGAATAATGCATCGTGTCCGTGCCATGGGTGATGATCACACCATCGTATTCCTTCAAAGCGTCGTAAACCCTTCTCGCAAGCTCGATCCAGTTTCTAGGCTTCATGTTCTCGCTTAAGATGTTGTATAGAAGCTCTGCATCGACGTTGCAGATTTCGGCTATTTCCGGAACGTCAGAAACTATCTCCTCTGCTGTGAACTGGCTTGTTACCGCTCCAGTCCTGTAATCTACCCTGCTCGCAATAGTTCCACCCGTGGATATTATCTTCACGTTCGGCAGGTCTTCGCGCTTCGCGATCTGGGCCTTTTGAGCTGGAAGCCTGACATCTTCGAGCACTTCGATTAGCTCGTATTCCTTAAAACCTGCGTTGTAGCCGTTGTCGAGCTTTAAAACAAGGTTTCCTGTAAAGCTCGGCATCACAACTCCTTCGAAGATTTTTCCCTTTGCCCTAATCCTCACTCTTTTTCCAATCATCGAAATTACCTCCAATTTCCTTTATCTCGGCCTTCATAAGCTCGAGTCCTAAGTCAACTCTCATCTTTATCCTTTTCAACCTCAATTTCTGGCTTAAAACTCTTTTTTTCCTCTGAGACTTCATCCTCTCGACTTCGACTTTCGACGTTCCTCCCATCGTTCTTCTACCCTCAACGATGTTCTCAACGTTTAAAACCTCAGCAATTCTCTCATCAGAGAGCTCAATGTCGAATCCGAATTCCTTCGCAACCTCTTCGATATCCCCCGCATTTGGCTCATATCTGCCAGCCGAAGCGAGTCTTGCAATTATTCTGTGCGCATCTCTGAAGGGAATATTGAAGAGTCTCACGAGCAGATCTGCAAGCTCTGTTGCCGCCGTAAACCCCTCTCGCGCTTTCCGCTCCATGAGATCTTTTTTAAACTTAATTTCCGAGATCATTCCCGTAAATACCTCAACCGCCTCGATCGTTTCTTTCAATGCCTCATAAAGGATTGGATTCATTTCCTGAAAGTCCCTGTTGTAACTGAATGGGAGCGCCTTGTATATCGCCATTGCCGAGGTTAAGAGACCTATTATTTTCCCACACTTAGCCCTTAAAAGCTCTGCAATGTCTGGATTCTTCTTCTGCGGCATTATCGACGATGTCGAGGAATAAGCATCTGGAAGCACCAAAAGGCCGAGAGTTGCAAAGAGTATGATCTCCTCGCAGATCCTGCTGATGTTCAGTAAAACTGAAGCACAGACGTAAACGGAATCAATTAGGAAGTCTCTCGACGCCACCGCATCTTCGCTGTGCTCTTGGGGTCCGT
>CAZZIT010000220.1:0-14239 GCA_964654365.1 uncultured archaeon | reverse complement strand
GATTCAGCCTGCGTTCTTCCTCCAGTTTCTCTCTCGGAGGAGATGATTGAGAGGGTAAAAGAGTACACGAGAAGGATTGCATTAGCTTTGAAAGTTGTAGGGCTCGTCAACATACAGTATGCGTTAAAGGGGGATGTTCTCTACATCTTGGAGGCAAATCCAAGGGCGAGCAGAACAGTTCCATTCGTGAGCAAGGCTACAGGAGTCCCGCTTGCAAAGATCGCCGCGAAGCTCATGATGGGGGTCAAACTTAGAGATCTGAATTTGAAGGAGCCTAAAATGAGGCATCTTGCGGTCAAAGAAGCAGTATTTCCGTTCATAAAGCTTCCTGGCGTCGATCCCGTTCTTGGCCCTGAGATGAGATCCACTGGCGAGGTGATGGGCATCGATTACAACTTCGGTCTTGCCTACTACAAGGCCGAGCTTGGTGCCGGGATGAAAATCCCGACCAGCGGCAACGTGCTAATCAGCGTTAAGGATAGGGATAAGCCGAAAATCGTGAGTGTGGCAAAAAGGCTTTCGGAGTTTGGTTTCAAGATCTATGCCACCGAAAACACGGCTAAATACCTAAGGGAGCATGGTATTGAAGCCGAAATTGCTCTGAAGGTCACCCAGGGGAGGCCAAACATCGTTGACATGATCATTAACGGTCAGATAAACCTGATAATAAATACTCCGAGCGGTGGAAGGGGTAAGACTGAAGGATACGAGATCAGGAGGGCGGCGATTGAATACGGCATACCGTATGTGACCACGATCCCGGGGGCTATAGCGGTTGTTAAGGCAATCGAAGCTGTGAAGGGTGGAAAGTTGAGCGTGAAATCTCTTCAGGAGTACCATGACGAGATTCGAAGACTATCTTGAAAACCTTGCAAAGCTCGACTTCGATAGAGAGCAGAGAGCTGGAAAGCCTGAGGCTATATTCTGCGAAGGAAAATCCTTGGAGCTGGTCGTTAGAATAGCAGAGGAATATAAAAGGCGTGGCAAAGCTGTGCTGTTCACGAGATTGAACAAAGAACAGATGGAAGCGTTGAAATCCATGGGTGCTGACGTGAACGAGCTCGCAAGAACTGCTACTTTCGGAAAGGCGGAAAAGGTAATTGGAAGCGTTGCAATTCTTACCGCTGGCTCAGCAGACATTTCTGTGGCGGAAGAGGCGAGTGTAACCGCCAGTTTTCTTGGTTTGGAAGTGCACAAGTTCTACGATGTCGGCGTCGCTGGGCTTCACAGGATAATTGAGCCCGTGAAGGCAATAAGGGAGAAAAAGGTCGACAGCGTCATAGTAATCGCAGGAATGGAGGGTGCGCTCCCTTCAGTCGTTGCAGGCCTTGTGGACGTACCAGTAATAGCGGTTCCAACCTCTGTGGGCTATGGAGTCCATCTTAAGGGAATTTCAACGCTCTTCGCAATGCTCCAGAGCTGTCCCTCGGGAGTGGCTGTTGTGAACATAGACAACGGCTTCGGAGCTGCGGTTTTCGCGTATCTGATTTCCAAGGTTAAATGTAGGAATTGAGATCTGGGCTTTTGCAGCTCCCGACGCTTATTTTCATCTCTGCAATTATATTTGAGATACTTCATTTTTGAAGGAAAATTATATATATCTCATGATGGATACACTTTCATGGCGGCAGACGATCTGGGATCAAATAGGGGGGAGAGGAATTAGGAAAGCTGAAGCCTGAAGACAGGCAGGCTTTTTTGGAGCAGGAGCTGGAAAGAATAAGGAAAGAGAACCAGGAATACCGCAAATACGTCGAAACATGCCTTTCAAAGCTTGAAGAGGCAATAAAAGAGCTTAGCTCGGGAAACCTCAACGTGGAGTTGCGAAAAATAAAGGACGACGAGTTTGGGAGAACATTCGAGATTCTCAATGGGTTCATCGGCAGACTGAGGCCGATAATCCTGAACCTGGTGAATGAAATGAAAACCACTTCTAAGATGATAGTCGATGCAAGAGAGGGGATAAAGCAGCTGCAGGCCGGAATGGATCAGATTAACACGGCATCGCAGCAGATCGCGACAGGAAGCGAGAATCTTTCAAAGCTTGCTAATTCCTCGCTCGCCGATGCGAAAGATCTGCAGAAGTTCTTGACAAAGGTTACTGAAGCCACCACAAACCTTTCGAGCTTTGCAATCAACGCGAACAAGAGCGCTGAAACTTCGAGAGAGCAGGGCAGCAAAGCGGTCTCGATGCTCAGGCAGATAATCGAAGACGTTCAGAAAGCGTCTGAGATGGTCAAAGCCCTCGAATCAGCAGCGAAGAACATAGGAAAGGTTACGGAAAGGATAAAGTCTATCGCTGATCAGACAAATCTGCTTGCTCTGAATGCGGCAATTGAAGCTGCGAGGGCTGGAGAGCATGGAAGGGGATTTGCAGTTGTTGCAGACGAGGTGAGGAAGCTTGCAGAGGAGAGTAGAAGAAGTACCGAAGAGATCGGGGAGATCGTGGCAAACGTTCAAGAAGGGACTAAGAAGGTGATTGAAGCGATAAACAATGCCAGAAAGGCGGGAGAGGTGGGAGAGGAGGGGATAATGCATGCTTTGAAGATGGCCGAGGAAATAAACCAAGCTGTGGGGCAGATAAACAAGATGGCCGCTGAAATAGAGAAGAGTGTAATTGAGAGCATGAACAGGATAAACAATCTCACGAAGAGCTTCGAGGAAGTCGCTTCGACAGCCGAAGAGAATGCTTCGGCCAGCGAGGAGACTTCAGCTGCTATTGAAGAGCAAACAGCTGCGGTGAACCAGATAAACGCTGCCATAAACAGGCTACAGGAGTTCAGCGATAACACCATTAAGAGACTGGCCGAGACCTTCAAGCTTGGCCTTAACTAATTTTTGGGTGGTGCTATGGCTAAGGCCATGCAGGTGATCGTCTTCAAGCTGGGGAATGAAAAGTACGGGTAGAGATCAGCCAGGTGAGGGAGATCATAAGGCCGGCGCAGATAACCAGAATCCCGAACACCCCAGACTTCATCGAGGGTGTGATAAACCTTCGGGGACAGATTACAACGATAATCAACCTGAGAAAGAGATTCGGACTGGAGAACAAGCCCATAGACAACGACACAAGGATCATCGTCGTCGAGCACAACAACTCAGTAATAGGAATGATGGTCGACTCAGTGAGCGAGGTGAAATACCTCTCTGAGAGGGAAGTGGAGTCGCTGCCACCTATCGTGACCTCGAGGAACAGCTCAGGCTTCCTCAAAGGAGTCGGAAAGCTTCCAGATGGTTTAATGGTCCCTATTGACCTGAACAAAGTCCTCAGAGAAGAGGAGATCAGCAGTGTAGCACATACGTCAGCCTAAAAAGCTTGCCCTCCGCCTACTCCGACCTCTAAGGACTTTCGTAAACCAGCCTCTGAAACTCAAAGACCCCTGAACCACTCGGGCTTTAGAACACGAGGATTTGCCAACGCGTAGTCTATGGTCTTCAGTATCTTTGCCCTGTCCTCCGGCATATTCCCCTTCATCGGAAGGTAGTTCGATGCATGGTTGCACCTGAAAATGGTCTTCGCCTCAAGATTTTCGACGAGCATCCTGAGCTCCAAGAGGTTTTCTAAGGCATTCGGCAGCTCGAATTCCCCCTTTTTAATCTTGAAATACAGCGGCGTGTTCGGCACAGGAATGTAGGTCAAAACTCCAGTATACTTTGGCTGGATTCTGTTCAGAAGCTTTGCCGTGTTAAGAGCATTCTCCCTCATTCTCTCTCTGCCACCGATTCCAGTGAGAACTGTAACGGAGAGATCGAAACCGCACTCTTGGGCCTTATTGCAGGCCTCACGGATCTCTTCAGCGCTTGCACCCTTTCTTATGCTCCTCAGGATCTCATCGTCTCCGCTCTCAATTCCAACGTAAAGAAGCTTAATCCCTGCCTTTCTTATCTCATTAAGCTCACTCCTGCTTTTCTCAAGCAGGTCCATGGGGTTGGCGTAACAGCTTATCCTCTCAACCCTGAAAATGCTTCTCGCATATCTCGCGATCTCAAGAAGGAAGTCCGTGTCTGCAGCAAGCGCATTGCCGTCTGCGAGGAATATTCTTTCGCAGTTGCCATAAAAATCCCTTGCAATTCTGAAGTCCTCTTTTACCTCCTCGATCTCCCTGATCCGGAACTTCTTCATCTTGTACATTCCGCAGAAAGTGCACCTGTTCCAGGAGCAGCCTATGGTTGCCTGAACTATGAGACTGAATGCCTCGCTCGGCGGCCTAAATACTGGCTCCTCGTATCTCACAGTAAAACTCTGCCCGAAACTAAAAAGCGTTTTCGAAAAATTTATACCTTCATGCTTAACCAAAAGCGATGAACGATTTGCTTCCGCTGCTGACAGTCTACGCATACGTTGGGCTCCTCGTGCTGGTCTCCGAAAGGTGGATAAAGCATGAACTCCTTGGAAGAAAGTTCCTGCACATAATGGTCGGCAACATCGCCTTTCTTTTACCATTCTTCGAATCCCGTTTTGTCATGACCTTCCTCGCAGCATTTCCATTCGTCATAATCACATTCCTCATGTCCCCCTACTCTCCCCTGAGGATCAGGAGCAGAACCACGCTTTCTGGACATGCTTTGGGACTTTTTTACTACTCCGTCGCATGGACGATCCTGGCATACTTTCTATTCGAAAGATGCGATGCAATCTCGATGGGAATCGTGGCGATGTCCTACGGCGACGGTTTTGCCTCTTTGGTCGGGATAAAGTATGGAAGGAGAAGGTATAATTTCTTTGGTGATCCCAAAAGCGTTGAAGGGAGCATTGCCATGTTCCTCGCAACGCTTTCAATGTTCATCGTCGTCAGCATTTATTACTCGCGGGAGATAACAGCCTTTCTAATTCTCCTTGCACTCTTTGCAACTCTTTTTGAAGCTCTCACCCCAAAGGGACTTGACAACCTCAGCGTTTCGCTCCTCACAGCGTTTATCTACGTGATGGTATGAGGTTCATCGTGGTCGACGGCTTAGACGGCTCGGGAAAGGACACGCATGCGAGGTTCATAGCGGAGAAATACTTGGCGAAAGGAGAAAGCGTAATCATTCGAAATCATCCCAGCGATTCCTTCTTTGGCAGAAAGGCGAAGCAGAGCCTTCTCGGAAGGGGGAAGGTAAACCATCTAAAGGCCTCGATCTTCTACTTCCTCGACGTCATGCACTCCCTTCTGAGGTATTACAAAAAAGCGGACAATGTAATCTTCGTCCGATACATCGGCGGGGTCTTTTATTTGCCTTCTCCGTTCGCAAAATTCTTTTACCGGTTTTTCTCGGCAATTTTACCGACTTCGAATTACATGTTCTTTCTCGATGCAGAACCAGAAGTTCTAGCGAGCAGAGTGGCAAACAGAAAGGAGAAGGAGATGTTCGAAAACCTTGAAGACCTGAGGAAGGTGAGAGAGAAGGCATTGAGAATTCTAAACGGCTGGCACATCGTCAGAACGGACAGGGAGATAGGAGAAACAAGGGCAGAGATAGAGAGAATCCTAAATATGCTAGATTCAAAAAATTAGCTCTCTTCGATTACCTCTGCCCACTTGTCCACGTTTTCGGAAACCCTCACGCGGACAACCTTTAATCCCTTCCTCCTTAGCTGTTCAAAGATGTAGAGGGCTATGTTTTCGGACGTGGGGATCTCGATAATCTCGTTTATTATCGAGTGGTCGAATCTTGCGAGAATCTCCCTCAAGATCCTCTTGAGCTCAAAGAAATCGATGACCATCCCGTTCTTGGGTTCCCCCTCCACTTCTACGCTCACCAGGAAATTGTGTCCGTGAAGCTTCCCGCACTTCTCATGCCCGGGAATCGAATGGGCTGCACTGAAGCTTTCGGAAACTCCAACGATTACCTTCATCATCTCACCCCTATGTACTTATGCACCTGCGGAATCACCCTCGTGTCTGCGAATTCGACCATTTTCTCTTGGAGTTTAAAAATGTTCTCAAGCCTTGAGCCGAAAACAGGCTGAAGAACGAAGCACTCCACGTAGTCTCTAATCTGGATGGAGGAATTCAGTACTTCCTCTTCATTGAATTCTGAAGGAAGGACGATCTTGCAGAAAGTCTTCCTTTTTCGGGTATTCCTCAGAATTTTGAAGCTTTTAAAGGTGTTTTCGAGCAGTATTTCGTAATTGCTAACCCCCGATTCTCTGACCTTCAGGTCACCTGCGACGAAGTCGACAAACCTCAGCCTTTTAGCCTTCTCAGGCAAGCTCATGTTGGATTCGAGGTAGAATGGCCTCGTCTTATTAAGAGCTTTTATAAAATCTGCCTGAAGCAAAGGCTCTCCGCCTGTGAAGCTCACAGAGTGAACTTTTGCAGAATCTATCCTTTTTTGAACGTATTCAGCAGATATTGGGTTTCTGAGCCTTTCTCTGGTCGAATGGTCTGAGCAGAACTCCGAGTCCTTCACCGTGTCGCAGTAATAGCAGTTGAGATTGCAGCCGCAGAACCTCAAGAATAGCTGTCTCACGCCGACAAGTATTCCCTCGCCCTGAACGGATTCGAAGATCTCGCTTATCCTACCTCTCATAACTCTATCATCTCTCCCGTTCGCTCGTAAACTTTAATACCTTCAAAATTCTTCAGCCTTTCAGCAAATTCCCTGCTCTTCAGCACTTTCAGGAAATTCCTCACGGAGGCCTTATCAAGCCTCTCCTTGGGTATTAAAAAGTCATACTCTTCAGCCCCAAGTGGAATGAAGTCCAGAGCGTATAACTTCGCCGCACTCCTTATTCCGACTCCAGCATCCGCTCTTCCGCTCGCAACTGCATATGCAACCGCATCATGCGTTTTTGCCTCAACCTCGTAGCCCCTTATTTTTCCCTTCAGCTCTTCAAAGTCCATTCCGAGTTCACTCGAGAGCTCACGAAGCTTCATGTCTATTAGAGCTCTCGTTCCAGAGCCCCTGTTCCTGTTGACAAAGCGGACATCTACTCTCAGCAGGTCCTTAAAGCTTAGGATTTCCTTGGGATTTCCTCTGGCAACGATAAGCCCCTGTTCCCTGAGATAGCCTTTAATGAGAACCGCATCCCTTACCCCATAATACCTCAAGAAAGACTCGTTGTAAACGCCATCTTCGCCAAGCAAATGAATTCCCGCGATGTCGGCTTCCTTTCTCTTAACGGCAAGAATTCCAGCTGTGGAGCCAGAGTTTATGACCTTAGCCTCGAATTCTGGCATCAGCTCGAGAATCAGATCGACTCCAAAGCACTGACTTCCAATGAAAACAAGGTCTGCAAGTCTTATGTCTCCAAATAGCCTTACCTCAACCTCTTCTCCCACATCAAGCATCAATGTATCCTCGGGAATTTCTATGAAACCATCTGTAGCGTAGATGGCTGAAACCGTTCCGCTGTAGGAGCCCGAAACTGGATAAGCGGCGTATCCATCATTTGTTGCAACCACATTCACCGGAAGCACTTCCCGCCTTCCAGAGTCGGAAAATACCTTCATCGCAAGCCTCGCACGAATCACCTTTCTCTCTTGCCTGTAACCAGAGAGCCTCTTTATCAGCGGAGCTAAGAAGAGCTCGAAGATCGTCATCGCAGAGGTGGGATATCCCGGAAGTCCGAATATAAGTTTCCCAGCGTGTGAAGCAATTATAGTCGGCTTTCCGGGCTTGATCGCGATCCCGTGAACGAGAATCCCTGGCTCGAATTCGGAGAGAATGCGGTACATAATGTCCCCAAAGCCCGCGGATGTGCTACCGCTCGTTAAAACGATGTCTGCAATCTCTAAAGCCCTGAGTATTGCCCTCCTGATCTCTTCTTCGTCATCCCTCACGATTCCAATTCTGATCGCGATTCCGCCGCACCCCTCAATTGCCGAGCAAAGTGCATAGGAGTTCACGTCGTATATCTTGGCTTTCTCGAGCTTCTCTCCAACTTCTACAAGCTCGTTGCCCGTTGAGATAACTGCAACCCTTGGCCTTCTGTATACCCTCACCCTTGCTATTCCGCAGGCGGAAAGGATTGCGATCTCTCTATGGGTTATTCTCTTCCCCTTTCTAAGCAAGATTTCGCCGGCCATCACATCACTGCCAGCGAAAAGCACGTTTTCTCCGGGGGAAACCGATTTGAAGACCTCAACGTTCCCGTCCTTTTCCCTTGTGTACTCTACCATCACAACTGCATTAGCCCTCTTGGGCATAACGGAGCCAGTGGAAACTTCAACCGCCTCTCCTTTCCTTAACTCCAGCTCACTCCAGTCTCCTGCCTCTATTCTGCCTATAACCTTGAGCCTTGCTGGATTCGTTTCGTCCGCGAAAAAGGTGTCCTCCGCTTTTACGGCATAACCGTCCATAACGGCTCTGTCGAAGGGAGGGATGCTTATTGGAGATCGAATATCCTCGGCTAGAACTCTTCCGTTAGAACTCAGCAAATCCACTTCTTCTACTTCCCTCTTCACCCTGAAATGCTCGAGAATAATCTTTCTCGCTTCTTCGACGCTGACAACCTCCCTGAAAACTCTCCTCATTCGAATACCTCCGTTATGTCTCTCATGAGCCTTACCTCTACCTCCTCTCCTGCCTCGAAACCCTCAACATTCTCGGGGACAACGAGAAGAGCATTTGCCCTAACCAAGGAGCTCAATATTCCCGATCCTGAAATTCTCAGTGGGTAAACTTTCCCGTCCTTCCAGCAGACCCTTACATTGCTCCTCACGCCTATTTCCGAGGGGACGCGATGCTGGAGGATACCCGTCTTGGTTGTCCCCTTCCTCTCAACGATTTTCACGTTAACCATTCTGAAAAGTGCTGGAACTACAAAGGTTTCGAATGCCAGAAAACATGCCGAAGGGGAGCCCGGAAGCATGAAAACTGGTTTTTTGTCCACGATTCCGAACGCGGTTGGCATTCCGGGCTTCATTGCGACGCCGTGAAAGAGGATTTTTCCGTGCTTTGATACAACTTCGGGGACTAAATCGTGCTCTCCAACCGAAGTTCCACCTGTGAAGATTACCATATCGTACTTTAGAGCTTCCAAAAGCTTTCTTTCGATCTCCACAAATTCGTCTTTAGCAATTCCAAGGCTTATTGCACTGAATCCGAGCTGAGAGATCGCATTGCAGATCATCGGATTGTTCGAATTGTAAAGTTTTGCACCTTCGAGCTTCTCTCCAACTTCTAAAAGCTCGTTACCCGTTGAGATAACTGCAACCCTTGGTCTTCTGTATACCTTAACACTCCTGAATCCGAGCGAGCTTAAAATCCCTGCATCCTGTGGTTGCAGAATCTCGCCCCTTTTAAGCACGACTTCACCTTCCTTCAAGTCTTCTCCCGTTCTCGAGACGTTTTTGTAGGGTGGAACGCTTTTTAAAACCTCAATTATCTCCCCATTAAGCCTTGTGAATTCTAAAGGAACGACGGCGTTCGCCCCTCCTGGCATGGCTGAACCTGTAAAAACACGAACAGCCTGCCCACTGTGAACATCCAAGCTCGAAGTCTCTCCCACTTTAACCTCTCCAACACACTTCAGAAGAACTGGATTCGTTTCACTTGCCCCAAAGGTATCCTCTGCAATTACCGCATAGCCATCCATGGCAGCCCGATCGAAGGGCGGCACGTTTGAATTTGCAATGACTTCTTCTGCCAAAACTCTACCAGCGCACTCATAAATGCTGACCTCCTCAACTCCGAGAACTTTCAGGTGATCTTTTATCTTCTGAATTGCGGATTCAACCCTTTCCTGAACCCTAAAGCCCCTGTTCCTGACCATCAAAGTACGTTCAGCTCGATCTTAAAAAACTTCTCGGAGCTCGCAAAGGTTGGGCGAGGTTCGGATTGGGAAAGCTTAAAATAAGTAAAATTTAGGGAATTCCTGAATGAGGATCGGTGTCTTCATTTGCCACTGCGGTCTCAACATTGCGAGAGTTCTGAATGTTGGAGAACTCGTTTACTATGCTCAACAGCTTCCAGATGTCGTTCATGCTGAAGACCTCGACTACGCGTGTTCCGATTACTGCCAGGAAAGGATAATCATCGCCATTAAGGAGCAGATGCTCGATGGCATAGTCGTTGCTGCATGTAGCCCAAAGCTTCACGAGCAGACCTTTCGCAGAGCTGCCCAGAAGGCAGGAATAAATCCGTACATGGTTGAAATTGCAAACATTCGAGAGCAGTGCTCCTGGGTTCACCAGCAGAAGCCGAGGTCAGCGACTCTGAAGGCCAGAGATTTGATAAGGATGCATGTGGCAAAGCTGAGAAAGCACAGACCCTTAGAAAAGAACAGGGTTGAGGCGAAGAAGAGCGTTGCAGTAATAGGCGGTGGAATCGCTGGAATCGAAGCTGCACTGAACCTTGCGGAAATGGGAATAAAGGTACACCTCATCGAAAGAAGTCCGAGCATCGGAGGGCACATGGCCCTGCTCAACGAGGTTTTTCCGACAAACGACTGCTCCATCTGCATCTTAGCTCCGAAGATGAGCGAGGCCTGGAATAACGAGAACATAGAGGTCATAACAAATGCAGAGGTTGAGGAGGTTGAAGGCAGTGCGGGCAACTTCAGGCTCAAGGTTTTACAGCATCCGAGATTCGTGGACATCGAGAAGTGCAAGGGATGCATCGACGACTGCAGCAGCGTTTGCCCCGTGGAAGTGGCAAGCGAATTCGACTTTGGTGTGGGCGTTAGAAAGGCCATCTACATTCCGTTTCCCCAGTCGACCCCGCTATACGCGGCCATTGACTGGGACCACTGCATTGGCTGCAAATTGTGCGAGAAGGCTTGCAAACCAAAGGCTATCGACTTCAGCCAGACACCGAATCGACTGGAGATCGAGGCTGGAGCAATAATAGTTGCGACTGGCTACAGGCTTTTCGATCCGAGGAGAAAGCCCGAATACGGTTATGGAAAGTTCAGAAACGTTATTACGCTTATAGAACTCGAAAGGCTTCTTTCTGCAAGTGGTCCGACAAGAGGAAAGCTTTTGCGCCCTTCTGACTCAACACAACCAAAGAGAATCGCCTTCGTGCTCTGCGTGGGGAGCAGGGATGAGAATGCGAACAAGTACTGTAGCAGGGTTTGCTGCATGGCAAGCCTGAAAAATGCATATGCCATCAAGGAGAGATACCCGGAAATCGATGTCACGATATTTTACATCGACATAAGGGCGTTTGGAAGAATGTTTGAGGAGTTTTATAAAAAAGTTCAAAGTGCAGGAATAAGGTTTGTCAGGGGAAAGGTTGGGGAGATAATAGAAAACGAGAACAAGAATCTCATTTTGAGCTACGAAAACACGCTTCAGGGAGAAATTTGCGAGGAGGAATTTGACTTAGTGGTTCTCGCAACGGCAATGGAAGGAAAAAACGATCTGGCAACGATCCTCGGCATAGGCATTGGCGAAGACGGCTTCTACGAGATTGCACATCCAAAGCTGCGCCCTGTGGAGACGAACGTTCGCGGAATTTTCGTTGCAGGCTGTGCAAGCGGTCCAAAGGATATTCACGACAGCATAGCATCCGCTGGCTTAGCTGCTGCTAAGGCTGGAAAGCTTATCCTAGGAGAAAAGATCGAGATAGATCCGTTCTACGCTTTCGTTGATGCCGAAAAATGCATTGGATGCAGAATTTGCGAGAGCGTTTGCAATTTCAAGGCGGTGAGCGTTGAAAAGAAGGCTTCAGTTAATCCTCATTCATGCGTTATGTGCGGAATATGCGTTTCTGCCTGTCCAGTTTCTGCAATAGACATGGGATACTTCAGCAATGAGGGAATTGGGGCCATGATTGACGCCTTAGCTGAGGAAAGGAATGCTGACCCGCTGATCCTGGCATTTGCCTGCTGGTACTGTGCCTACGGCGCCTTAGATCTCGCTGGAACGCTGAAGGTGCAGTACGAGCCGAACATAAGGGTTATAAGAGTACCGTGCAGCGGAAGAGTGGACCCCCTGTGGATCCTCAGAGCCTTGAAGAAGGGCATAGACGGCGTCCTCGTGGCGGGCTGCAGGCTTGGGGAGTGTCACTTCAGATACGGAAATTTCAAGGCCAAGGACAGGATTGATCTGCTGAGGAGTGCACTTGAGGCACTAAAAATCGATTCGGAGAGAGTGGAATACGTATGGCATTCTGCTGGCGAGGGAGAGGCGATGGCGAGAGATGTTGACAGCTTTGTGGAAAAGATCAGGAATTTGAAGTCATAGTCTGAAGGGTTCTGGAGTGAAACAGAGGAAGAAGATCAGGTAGCCGAAAATTCCGACCGCAATCCGCTTTCCATCCAGTCCCTCGTCCACAAGAGGTTTAGGATGCTTTTGCAGTGCGAAGAAAAAGAGAATTAATGCCCAGAAAAGCCAGAGATCTCCGAAGAAAATTGAGAGGGTCATTAGAAGGAAAGGGGTTGCCTTCGAAATAATCTCGGCGCGTTCTCCAGCAATGGCCCTGAGCACGTGACCGCCGTCGAGCTGACCTACGGGGAGCAAATTGAAGAAAGTGACAAAAAGTCCGACCCAGCCCGCAAATGCTACTGGATGGATGAATTCGCCCTCAAAGGCAATTAGTTTTGCGAGAAATTCGAAAAGAAGGGGAATGCCGATGTATATCTTTTCCTCTCCCTCCGCTTCAAATGGAAGCTGAAGTCCGAGGAGGATGACTAAGATAGAGGCGAAACAGCCTGCAAGCGGTCCGCTTATGCCAACGTCGAAGAGAGCTTTTCTGTTTGGAATCGCTCCCCTGTACTTTATAACAGCCCCGAGGGTGCCGATGATCGAGGGAAAGGGGATGAAGTATGGAAGCGAAGTCTTCATTCCCCATTTTCTGGCTGCAAAGTAGTGAGCCAGTTCATGGCTTCCGAGCACGAAGAAAAGCGCTCCTGAAAACGCTAAACCACCCAGTAAGCTTGGCTCTTCGTAGAACATGGAACCGAAGAACGTTGTGGTCGCAAGGGTTGCAAGGAATAGAATCAGATTTAGCCTGTAATCCTGTCTTTGTCGCCTTATCTCGAGAACAAGTTCGCCATATCTCCTTTTCAGAGAAACCTCGTAGTCATTAGAAAGCTGCATCAGAAAGGCCTCGATCTCCTCGGAGCTTCGCCTCGGTATGACAAAGTACCTAAAACCATCCTCAAGCCTTTCGGAGGCGTAAACGTAGAAGTAGTCCTCTATCATCTTGTTTTCACATATCCCCCCACTGCATCAACGGCAACGTGGTCTCCTGTTTTCACGATCTTAAAAAATTCCTCTTCGACTCTGTCGACCAGAGGAATGTCGGCTATAACAGCACCTACAGCTATTATCGCCTCCGTTTCCCTGTTTATTATAGCCTTCGGAGCTAAATTCCTTTTCTTGAGCCTCAAAAGAGTGTAGCTCCCGACCGTTGAGCCCCTGCCGAAGGGGAAGACCAGAATTCGATCAGCGACGCATTCGCCCTTGAGCTCGCCTACGGTGAAAATCCCGTTCTCGTCTATGTCCCCCAAGAGGGAGACTGGCTTTGAAGAAACTAAGGCAATTCCTTCAGCGTATCCGGGATTTATTACTCTGCATCTGAACACGTGAGAGAACTGCGGCAAGGCTATATTGCCTTTACCCTCTTCTTCTTAGCTGGCGGTCTCGGCTTTCTCAAAATTCTGTTCCCGCATATGGTGCACTGAACTCTCTTCTTCTCAGGATCTATGTCCACTTCTGCACCGCAGATGAAGCAGATGTAGCTCATTGCTCCACCGCAGTCTCAGTCTTTTCCTTCTCGATTATCTTCGCTGAAATCGTCGAGGGGAGATAGCATCCACCTGCGAACTTGTAACCACAGCTCCTGCATTCCCAGATTCCAGAACCTGTTCTCTTAACGGCTTTCTTTCCACACTTCTTGCAAACGTATTTCTGCCTCTGCGGGATGTCGATTTCGAGCCACTTTCTTCGAACACTCAATCCAGCGCTCGCCCTGAACTTCGCTGCTTGCTTCACTTTCTTCGTCCTTGCCATGGCTAAATGCTTTTTGAAAAGACATTTAATATTTTCGTTCACCCCTAAGTTCTGCTCGACTCGGCTCGAAAAATTTTTAAGTTTAATTCACATCATTGTGCATGAACACGCTGAAGTTTCGAAATGTCGAGATCACGTGGCTGAAGCATGCTGGATTCAGGCTTAAAGGCTCGAGGGTTGTCTACATCGACCCCTATGAGGTTCCCGCAGGGCAGGAAAAAGCCGATATCATCTTAGTCACCCACGACCACTTCGATCACCTTGACCTGAAATCCATAGGGAATCTGGCAAAAGGCGACACCGTGGTCGTGCATCCGAAAGCTTGCTCCGTAAAGGGATTTGAAAGCCTT
>CAZZIT010000219.1:0-3357 GCA_964654365.1 uncultured archaeon | reverse complement strand
CGTAGGTGCTGGCAGAGTCGGAAGTCTTTCCGCTTATACGTGCCTGATGAACATGGATCCCGACGAAATAGCTTTGGTCGACGTCTTAGAGGACTTGGCTGTCGGTGAGGCGATAGACCTATCCCACGCCGCTGCAGTTGCTGGTAAATTCCCCAAGATCCTGGGCGGAAGCGATTACTCTCTGCTGAAGGGTAGCGAAGTCGTCGTGGTCACTGCGGGATTTGCGAGAAAGCCAGGAATGAGTAGACTCGATCTCGCAGCTAAGAACGTCGAAGTTATTAGGGATGTTGCAAAGAACGTGGTAAAGCATTCTTCGGAGAGCAAGATCCTCGTGGTCACGAATCCACTCGATCTGATGACCTACGTTGCCTGGAGAGAGAGTGGCAAGAAGCGTGAGGAGGTATTTGGAATGGGTAGCCTCCTTGACTCTGCAAGGCTCATGCAAAGGCTGCGATCGGCGAATATTAATGCCACCAGGGCATGGATTCTCGGAGAGCATGGAGACACCATGTTCATCGCAGAAAGCCTTGCTGACGTTAAAGCAGACTGGGGTCAGGTTGAAAAGGATGTAAGACAGATAGCAGCGGAAGTCATAAGGAGAAAAGGAGCAACTGTATACGGACCGGGAACTGCCGTCTGCAGAATGGTCAGGGCTGTAGTCGAGGATCTCGGCGAGATAATCCCCACAAGCGTCGTGCTCAAAGGAGAGTACGGTATAAGCGACGTAGCTCTCGGAGTTCCTGCAAAACTCAGTAGAAATGGAGTCGAGGTCTTGGAGCTTGAACTCAGTGATAGAGACCTTGAGAAGCTCCGGAATTCAGCAGGCATCCTGAAAAGGTGGTTGAAGGATTTAGGCTACTGAGCTTTCAGCGGTTTAAGTGTCGCAAAGGCAACGATAGTCCCAATTACCGCGAGAAGCATGACGAATTGAAAGACCATCAGATAAGAGCCGAGAATGTCCTTGGATAGTCCCGCCAGCAAATTTCCGGCTACAGCTCCTACGCCGTAGGCAGTATAGACGAGGCCGTAGTTTCTCGCATAGTCCTTCAACCCAAAGAAGTATGCTGTTGACGCCGGAGCTGTTGCGAGCCATCCCCCAAGGTTGAACCAGAGAACTCCGAAGGCAATGGCGTAGACTTCGAGTGAGTAGGGAATGAGGAAGAGAACGAGTGAGGCTGAGAATATGAGCGAGAAGGAGAGCATTGCGGTTTTTCGAGGCCCGAATCTGTCCACTAAGGCGCCGAAGAAAGGTCTGCCGAGACCGTTTAGCAGGGCAAAGGGCACCATTAATGCAGTAAGCACAGCAGAGACCGTATCTTCTGGAATTCCGGCATTTTCCGCTACTTCGAGTCCAGCGGGTTTGGAAATTCCGATTGCCATGAGTCCGGCGAGGGTTCCTATGGCGAATGAGCTCCAGAGTCCGTAAAATGTCCTTGTTTTAACGATTTCCTCTCTGCTCAACTCAGCGAGAACGGATCTCTTTCCCTCCATTTTCAAATTTTCTGTCTCACGTTGCTTGTCTGGAAATCGCAGGAAGGATGCCGATACCATCGTGATGACGAAGAAAGCGATTCCGAGTATTCTTAGGGAGTTGAAAATTCCGAACCTCGATGTTAGCAAGTCCAGAATGGGGGCGATGACCGCAGCGGAGAATCCGAAGCCAAATAGAGTTATGCCGAGAGCTAAACCCCTTTTGTCTGGAAACCATCTGCCAACGGTGACTATTGGGCAGTTGTAGGCGATCCCAACTCCGATTCCTCCGAGAACTCCGTAGAGGAAAACCAATTAAATTGGCGAAGTCGCAAATGAAGCCGAAAATCAGCCAAGGCTTAAAAGAATTGCACCGATGTATGCAACCCTTCGGGGACCATATCTCTCGATGTATTTCCCTGCTAGGGGCATGGTTGCTGCGAAGAAGACGAGGAAGACGATAAATGGCAGCAGCATTTCCGTGGCCGATATTTCGAGTCCGAGATCTTCGAATGCCTTTCTTAATGGAACCTGCAGCACGCTGTAGGCATAAATAGACCCGAGACAAAGATTTAAGATCAGGCCGGAGAAGACGATGATCCACCTTCTTTCACCACTAATGCGGATTTTTTCTGCCATCGCCTTAGCTGAACGATTCAGGAATAAGAAGCTTGCTGAGCGAAGGTGGGCAAAAGGCTTAAATGTCTGCAAGCACACAGCATGATATGACGGCTGGAAAGTATTTTGAGGAACTTTTTAAGACTGCGAGGGCCTTCAATGAGTTCCTGTTAACTATATCGGATCCAAGAACGTATTTCAAGGAGCTAAGCGATCAGGAATTTGAGGAGTTTTACAAAAACAGCGGTAAGCTGATTTTGGAGCTTAATAGAGCCTACTGGGGCTTTTTGTTCGAACTATCAAAGGCCCTCGCCAAGGGGGACAGTGATGAAATAGCAAGGGCAGTGGGAGATGCTATGGCCAGATTCGAGGAGATTTATGCTGATTACATGGACAATCCGGTGGTTTCAGCATGGATCAACTCCATTAACAGCGCATACATGCGCTCTTTGCTTAACCTGCAGAACTTTACAAGCGCCATGCTTCACGCTCTCGGCATGGTGTCGAGAAGGGACATCATAGCCCTTTCAGAGGCATACGTTGATCTGAAGGGGGACATAAAGAAGGAGTCGAGAAAAATACTCGAGGAGGTCAGGGCGTTGAAGGAGAAAATTGAAAAGATGGAGAAGCCGAGGGAGGGTGGTTCCAATGCTCAGTGAGGTTTTAAGAAATTACAGGAGGGCTTTGAAGCTCACCGAATGGTTCATAAAGAATCCCAGTTTTTTGCCTGTAACAGAGGACAAGCCATACCTGATACCAGACGTCAAGATAGGGGCGACTCCAAGGATCGAGATCTCCTCCGACGATGGCGTTAAGCTATATCGCTACGAGCCGATGACTGAAAAGCAGTACGAAATCCCTCTGCTAATAGTTTATGCGTTGATAAACAAGCCCTACATTCTCGACCTGACACCACAGAGGAGCGTGGTGCGAAAGCTGCTCCAGGCAGGATTCAATGTCTACATGATCAAGTGGGGGGATGCAACGATAGCGGATCAGTTCTCCTTAGACAGCTACATCGACATATTCCTCGCGGACTTCGTTGAAGACGTGAAGAAGGACTCTGGATCCGAAAAAGTTTCGATCCTCGGCTACTGCATGGGTGGAGGGATGAGTGCAATGTACACGGCCCTTTACCCGCAGAACGTGAAGAACATCCTCTTCTTAGCCTCAACGCTCTACTTCGAAAAGAAGATCGGCGGTCTTGTCACCCTTGCGGACAAGAGATTCTTCAATCCTGAAGAGATCGTTGCCCCCTTCGGCTACGTG
>CAZZIT010000218.1:0-3742 GCA_964654365.1 uncultured archaeon | reverse complement strand
GAGCGAGAAGGTCGCTGGGACAAAATACAGCTTTGCGGATGTGCTTCCAGCGGTGAAGGAGGCAGTACTCGATGCAAATGCCGTTGCCTTTGTCGGAACGCCGTGCATGATCTCTGCACTTAGAAAAATGCAGAGAAGCTTCAGGAAGTTCGAACGGGTTAAGCTTGCAATTGGCCTCTTCTGCACCGAGAACTTCTACCACTCGCAGCTGAGCGAGTTTTTGAGCAAGAAGGGTGTTGCTATGAAGGATGTGCTCAAGACGGACATAAAGAAGGGAAAGTTCATCGTTAAGAAGGCCGACGGCGAAATAGTATTCCCTGTAAAAGAACTCGACGAGATAATTCCTTCGGGCTGCAAGGTATGCCAGGACTTTTCTGCAGTCGAAGCAGATTTAAGCGTCGGCAGCGTTGGTAGCGAGTCCGGATTCTCCACCGTGCTTGTGAGAAGCGATGTCGCGAAGCGCGTGGCTGATTTGATAAGGGCCAAAGGCAACGCTGAGTTCAGAGATGCAAGCATAGAAGCTGTGAAGAAGCTATGCGACTACAAGGTCAAGATTCACCCCTACAGCCGCTGAGCTTCATCCTTTTCATGTGCTTTTCCACCATTATCCTTTCGAAATTTTTGTAAATTTCCAAGGGTTCTGGCAGCTTCCTGTAAAAAATACCCGCTCCCACGGGGTCAATTCCAGATTCCATTGCCTTTCTGATCCTTCTTTCCCTTTCAAAGATCTTCATCCTGTATTCAGAAAGCCTGGTTTCAAGCTCTTCTCTCGCAACAGGCATTCCATGGGCAGGAATCGCCACTTCAACGTCCTCAGCCATTTTGATGAGCCGGTCTATGGAATCCACGAAGTCCTGCACATCGCAGTCGATACAGCCATACCAGGGGCCGAAGGGCGTGAGGTCGATGTCGGCGAGGAAGAGAATTCTTCCCTCTATCAGAAAGCAGCAGTGACCAGCAGAATGACCGGGCGTGTGGATCACTTCGACCTCCTTATTACCCAATTTCAGAATCTGCCCATCCTCGATAATTTCGTCCACTTTCCTGAACTCGAGCTTTGGATAAAGGCCAAGGAAAAGCTTAACGCTTTCACCGAGGCCGTACCTCCTCTCGAATTCTTCATAGCTTTCTATCGCCTCAGCATCGAGCTCGTGTGCGTAGATTTTCTTCGCTACCGAGTTCATAGATATGTGGTCCTCGTGCCAGTGAGAGTTCAGGATGATCTCGGGATTCAGCTCCCAGGCATTCTCTGCTCCTCCGTCTATTAAGGCAAAATCTTCAATGTATATGCAGTTTGCCCACGGATACTTCCCCCATTTTTCACCCGGAATTATGAAAATGCCATCATCAAGTTTCTGCCAGCCATTCACAGCTCAGATTCTTCTCGATTTATTTATGCCTTTCCTCCGGGTTAGGTTTTAAAAGCGCTTCATGTAAATGCACAGCGTGATCGCGATCCTGAACTACGGTGTTGGAAATCTCAGGAGTGTTTTCAACGCAATTGAAAAAGTTGGAGGGAGGCCGAAGATAACATCAGATCAGGACGAATTAAGAGAAGCTTCCGCGATAGTTTTTCCTGGTGTTGGAGCATTTAGGCCAGCGATGGAGAAGATAAAGAGCATTGGATATGTTTTTCCCGAAGTTCCGAAGCTCGGAATTTGCTTAGGAATGCAGCTTTTTGCCACGAGAAGTTTTGAAAACGGAGTTCACAGCGGTTTGAACTACATCCCTGGAGATGTCGTCAGATTTCCCCTGTCTGTGAGGAAGATCCCGCATATGGGCTGGAACGAACTAAAAATAAGAAAAAATATAGAAATTTTGGATGGAATTGAAGACGGTAGCATGGTATACTTCGTCCACTCTTACTACCTTAGGACCGAGGAAAGGTTTGTGGTGGCTGAAACAGAGTATGGAATAACTTTTCCTTCGGTAGTTGCCTGCAAGGACTGCTTCGGATTTCAGTTTCATCCCGAGAAGAGCGGGAAAGTAGGGCTGGAAATTCTGAAGAACTTTGTTCAGATCGTGAGGAGATAGCTGAGGAAATTAAATAAGGCCCCAGGAAGTCAGCCACCCTGTGAATCCGCCGTAAAGAAGCTGGGCTGCGAATGCGGCGATTATAATCGTCATGAATCTGCTTATCGCCCTGATTCCGTTTATCCCCAGCACCCTTATGAGGAGTTCGGAATAACGGAGGAGCAGATATGCTATCAGGGAGACTAGGATTATGCTTATGAGTAGATTGAGCATGGAAACTGTTTTTGAGAATACAATGAGCGTCGTCATAGTCCCAGGGCCAACGAGAAGCGGTGTGGCAATTGGAACTATCGCGACTTCTTCCTGACTTTCAACAGCTTTCGTTCTCGGAAGCCCGCTCAGCATGTCTATTGCAATGACCATCAAAAGCACTCCTCCACCGATTTGAAGGCTGAAAATGCTCACTCTGAAGAACTCGAGAATAAAACTGCCCCCGATGGATAAGATCACTGCAAGGATCAGCACAGTGATAATCGACTGTCTGACGATTTTATGTCTTTTCTCTGGATCCATTCCCTCAGTCAACGAAAGAAATGTAGGAATCACTCCAACGGGATTCAGGACTGCAAAGATCTGCCCCGTGATGGAGAAGATCTGAATTACCTCGAGCAGCACCATCTTGTCACCTTTCTGAAGCAAAGGCGAGCAGATTTAAAGCCTTTCCAACTTCAAAAGATTTTTAATTTGCACAATGTTAGAGTGAGGCATGCTTTATGGCGCCGTTATCGGCACGATTCTCGGTTTCTTTGCAGGAATTACTCCGGGGATTCACAGCAATACCTTCTCGGTTTTAATCGTTTCAGCTTCAGCGTTCCTCTTTCTTCAATTTTCTCCTGCAGACGTTTCTGCAATGATCGTCACCTCAGCGATCGCCTACACGGTTGCCAACATAATTCCGGCAACATTCTTAGGATTGCCGGATGAGGATACCGCTGTATCTATACTCCCAACGCACAGAATGGTTCTTGAGGGTAGGGGATTTGAGGCTGTTAGCATATCATGCTTTTCCTCGCTGATCGCAGTCTTTGTGAGCCTTCCACTGTTCTTCACGGCGCTTTTTGTTGGCACGAACTACGGGTTTTTCAAAAAGGCCACCCCATTCGTCCTTCTTTTAACTGCTCTCGTCCTCATAATGAGCGAGAGGGGGGAGGAGTTTGAGGGAAGCCTTTCGGTCTGGCGAAAGAGGCTTTATGCCGCTCTCGTTTTTCTCTGCTCCGGGTTCTTAGGTTTTGTAGCCCTGAATTCTGAGTTTCCTCAGGTAAACCCAGCGGGAAGCGTGCTTTTACCTCTTTTGACGGGTTTATTTGGAGCTCCGGTTCTTCTAATCTCCGTTTTCTCTAAGAGCTCAAATATACCGAGGCAGGAAAGAAGGCTCGCCTTTCCATCTGTTTTTGCAGCTCTTAAGGGTTCCATCGCGGGCTTCTTCGTATCGATATTTCCTGGAATAAGCAGCGGAGTGGCAACTGTTGTCTCCTCAATTGGAGAAAGGAGCGACAGGGGATACATTGTGGCGATGAGCTCGGCAAATACGGCAAATGCCATTCTCTGCTTTTTCATGCTTATAGCTGCAGGAAGGACAAGAAGCGGCGCTTCGGATGCGCTCAAGTCGCTGAACCTTGTTCCGAGCTTTCAGGAAATAGCGATCCTCTCGATCTTCTCAGGTATTGTTGCCTTCCTTTTAACGATCTTCTTCGGCCTGCTCATAGCC
>CAZZIT010000217.1:0-1760 GCA_964654365.1 uncultured archaeon | reverse complement strand
GAGAATTCTCCTTGCGTTTGAAATTGAAGTCCTCAGCCTCTCATCCTGAGCTTTGTACTTCTCGTAAAAAGAAATCGGATCCTTCTGAAATTCGGTTACCCTTTTTACGATTTCAATCCTCTCATCAACATTTGTGGATGCTTCGACTGAAACGAACATTCCAAATCTATCAAGCAGCTGCGGCCTTAGTTCTCCCTCTTCTGGATTCATGGAGCCGACAAGAATGAACCTCGCAGGATGCCTCAGAGATATTCCTTCTCTCTCGACGACATTCCATCCCAGCGCAGCTGAGTCGAGCAAGACATCGGCTATGTAGTCCTCGAGCAGGTTCACTTCGTCGATGTAAAGTATGTTCCTGTTAGCTTCCGCAAGAATTCCTGGCTGCAAAGCTCTTATTCCTTCTTTCAGGGCTCTGCTTATATCTATTGTTCCAACCAGTCTGTCGAGGGTTACGCTTAACGGGAGATCAATAACCCTCATTCGCCTTTTCGCTGTCCTGAATTCTCCCCTTTCGACCTTATCCCTGCAGGCATCGCACATCTCGGCAACGCTGCCTGGATTGCAGTTGAAGGGACAGCCTTCGATGACTTCAATTTCTGGCAATACCTGCGAAAAGGCCCTTACCATAGTCGATTTCCCCGTTCCCTTGTCCCCGCTCAGCAGAACTCCACCTATACTTGGATCTATTGCATTGCAGATCAGGGCGAGCTTTGCCTTCTCCTGCCCAACAATTGCTGTAAAAGGGAACAGCTTCATCTTAACACCTCCTCCAGAATCCCGTCTATTTCCAGATACTTCTCCTCAACCTTTTTCTTCAAATCGCCGGCTTTCCAGTATCCCCTCTTCTCAGCCTCAAGCAGCCTTTCCAGCATCTCGCGTGTTGCATATACGTTCTGCTCCCTGAGCCTGTTAAAGAGCTGTTCATCCAGAACAAAGCGCTCAGCAATCTTATCCCAGAGCCTGCTATCGACGGCATTGGTCGTTGCTGCGAGGCCCAAAAGGTACTCAATCCTGTCCGCAATTTTTTGCACCCCGCTGAATCCGTGTTTCAGCATTTCCTCTATCCACTTTGGATTCAGGGTTCTTGTTATCGTTCCCCTCTCTATCGAATCCCTGACACTTTCGACCTTCGCGATCTCCTTTGTTGAATCCACAATAACCATCTCGGCCTTTTCGCCCTTAACAAGCTCAACGGCTTTTGAAAGACCTCCAAAGAACTCGTAGTAGTGATCCAGATCGGTTATTTCATAATCCGTGGAGCTTCTTGTTTGCGTCACGACATCGACAGTCTTTAATAGCCCTTCAAATAGCTCCCTCGCCTCAATACCATGGACATCCTTTCCGTATGCGTAGCACATGGAGCTGATATATGCGTTTGCCAGATCGCTTTCTTCTTGCCAAACACTATCCTCGACAAGCTGCAGCATCCTAGTGCCATACTCCGTTGCCACGGGGCCGAAGATTCTTATCCGGCTTTTCAGCTCTCTAGCGTGCTTTTTGACAAAGTTCAGACTCTCGGGCTCATCGAGCTCTGAAACGAGCCTTACAGCTTTATCTATAAGCTCGATAAGATTTGGAAACATCTCCCTGAGGAAACCGCAGATCGTAACGACAACATCTATTCTCGGTCTTGCGAGCTCTTCGAGGCTTTTAACCTTCAGCTCCTTTTCCCAAGCTGTTTTGTGAATCAGCTCAACTCCAAGTAGCTCGAAGATCTGTGCAACTGTCTCGCCAAAAGTTTGAGCGGTTTCGAATCCCCA
>CAZZIT010000216.1:0-2950 GCA_964654365.1 uncultured archaeon | reverse complement strand
TCGGCATGTGGAGCCGTCGTGAAAAGATTATAAAGTTTTTTGGAAAAGTATTCAGCCAAACTGCTCAATGACCTCCCTGAGGTAGATCTTGTGCTGTCCAAGCTTGCCACCGTAATTTCCTGCGGAAAGCTTTAAGACGCCATCAATTCTGCTCGCGACATCGAGGCAGACGAACATTGCCTTCTTCACCGCCTCAAGACTGACACCGTTGATGACTATCTCCGGAATCGACTTCACACCATCTGGAACCTTGGAATCCGGGATCTTGCCCTTCAGCGTTGGGCAGTAGTAGTGATTCGTCGTGGGGCCGATCTCGGGAAACTTCGTTTCAGGCTTGCTTCCAGCGGAGCAGACGTCGAAGGAAGTTATCACTCCTTCAAGCTCTTTTAAGGCCTCTACACAAGCCTCTCCTGCTTCAAGAGCAGAAGACTCGCTGTCGCAGAAGAGCCAGACATTTCCGCCAGCAATACCGTTCGCATAGCCTATGAAGCGCTCGATCACGAACTCGCCAAACATTATCGGAACCACGATCACCTTTCTGCCCCATCTCTCTTCCTCCCACTCGTAACCGTCTCCGCAACGCCCAACATTGAGCTCCGCATCGAACTTCGTCTCGCTTTCTGTTGCATTGAAAACCCGAGTTGTTGGCACAACGAGGATTCCCTGTCTCAGCCTTTTGCTCATTTCACGCATCAGCACATCCATAAACTTCTTTGACTTCTGAACCCATACTTGGCAGATCGCCCCAACCCTTCCATCCGGTGTTTCTGAGGGCGAAATCCACTTCTCAATCCCCCCTTCGGATTCTCCAAAAACCGTCGAAGGCAGGGCAGTTGCAGAATAGGCAGCTCTCTCCAAAAGCCATCTGTGCTTTGCGGTAACGATGAATCTCGAATATATACCGTCAAACGCCTCGCAGTAAGTGTCTTCAACCGGAACTCCGTTTAATTCGAGCATACTTCCGCTTCTATCCGAGGTTTAAAATTTTTTTGAAGTCCTAATGCTTATATACTACTAAACGAACATGGTTCATGCCTCTACGACTTAGAATCATGATATTCGTTCTGGCGCTTATCTTGGGAATTTTAAGCCTTTTAACCGGTCTGATCCTCTACTTGTGGCCTCACGGTCCGAGAGCAGGGCAGCTAATGATTTTCGGTATGACAAAATCCAGCTGGGGCGAACTTCACGCCTTGTTCTCTCTTCTCTCCTTGTTCATCATCGTGGTCCATCTTGTGGTGAATCGAAAATCGATAATGTTTTACTGGAGGTATTTGAAGGGGTCTTGAGGCTAAGATTTTTAAGTTTGGAAGCCAAGTTTTCGGTGTGAGGGTTCGGATAGAGTTCTATGCAACCCTTCGGGAAAAGTTCGGAAAAAGCATCGAAATTGAATGCAATGGCACTCTACGCGATGCCTTTCTTTCGGCTTCGAAGATTCTTGGAAAGGAATTTTTGAAAGAGGTATTTGACGAGGAGGGAAATTACAGGGCCGACAGGATAATAACGGTAAACGGCAGAAACATCAAGGATGAGATGGTGGAATTTTTGAACGAGGGAGACAGAATAGCGGTTTTTCCTCCAGTGGCGGGCGGATGAGGTTAGAGAGAATACAGATCGAGCTGACAACCAAGTGCAATCTCAGATGCGAATACTGTCTTAAACCGCAGAAGGACTTGGAAATCGAAAGAGACCTCATCGAGAATCTCAATGGGCTTGCGAAGAAATACGTTCTTTACGGCTATGGAGAACCTTTTCTGCATCAGAAAATAGCCGAATTCGTTAGAATCCTGGATGGCGAGATTGTGGTCAGCACAAACGGTATGGTAGACGAGAAATTCGCCGAGGTTGCGGATTTCGTTGATGTCGTAGGGATCTCCCTCGATTTAGACAGCAAATATCGAAGAGGAATGGAAGTCGCAAAGGTTCTAAATAAGGTGGAGAAGTTGAAGGGAAGGGCAATCTTGGCGGTCGTTCTGACATATGAGAACGTAAAAAATTTCCCTCTTTTAGCGGAGAGTCTGGCCAAAAGAGGGGCAGAAATAATTGCCACAAACATGATCGCTCCAAATCCAGAACTTTATTCAAGGAGCCTGTACTTCGAGGGTTCGAGAAGACATGCGGATTTCCTGCACATCGACGAGGACTTCGTTTTAGCGATGTTAAAAGCCAGAAAAAAAGAGTCAGACCTGGGAATAAACGCACATCTGAACTTTTGCGCGCTTTTAGAGGCAAAGGAAAGAATTGAGATCGCGAGAAAGTGTGAAGATTTGATGGCTGAAGCCGTAGATATGGCAAGAAACTACGGGGTGCACATCATCAAGCCTGAGTTTTTTGGAGAGTCGGATAAGCGAGACTGCCCTTACAGAGACTCGATATTCATAAGGTCCGATGGCTTCGTCTCTCCTTGCATGCCATTCGCCTACACTCATGAGGAGTTCGTGAACAGGAGATACAACAGAGTTCGAGAGTTCGTGTTGGGACATTTAAATGAGGGGATCGACGAAGTTGTCAAGAGGAAAGATCAATTCGAAGAGCTGCGCAAAAATATGGACTTTCCTTGGTGCGGGGACTGCGGACACTCGGCAGGATGCTGGTATCTCGAAAACGGAATGGACTGCTATGGAAACATTCCTTCCTGCTCCCAGTGCCTTTACAGCACTGGCATCGCAAAATGCCTGATTTAGAAAAATCGAAAAAGTTTTTAAAAACTCGCCAGAGATATTTGCATGCCCTTAACTCCGATGGAAGTATACAAACTTCTGCCAAAAACAAATTGCAAGAAATGCGGGGAGCAAACTTGCATGAGCTTTGCCTTCAAGCTCATAAACAGGGAAAAGAAACTTGAAGACTGCAAACCTCTATTTGAGGATAAAAAATACGAGGTCCAACTCAAAAAGCTCCAAGAAATGGTAAAACCTCTTGCAGAAGCAACTGAAACGGGGCTAATCGT
>CAZZIT010000215.1:0-26850 GCA_964654365.1 uncultured archaeon | reverse complement strand
CTGCACTTGCAGACAGTCCAGCCTGAAAATCCTTGTCTCTTCACTTTCTCCCCCACCTCATCCTCGAAAGGCTTGTGGCAGCCGTAGTAGTCCTCGTTCGTCACCTGATGCCACACGCATTTAGCATCGAAGAAGTAGTGGCTCGCTATTCCAACATACTTCCACCTCTCGCAACCTTTAGCCTTCGCAGCTTTCTCCATCCACTCCCTCGCTTTATCCATTGCAGGACAGCTCTTCAGGTCGGGCAGGAGTAATAACTGCTCGGAGTGCAGCTCTCTGGGTCATAGCAGCTGTGATAGCTGAAATCCTGAAAGTCCCTGTCGGGAATCACGCTTCCATCCTTTATCTCAGCGTAGCATCCGCAACTGTAGTGGCTGCAGATCTCTTCAGCAATATGGCGGTGCGTGTCCCAGTCCCATGCAGACGATGGCACAGCAAGAAGAATGAGAAGGAGCAGGAGTTGCCGCTTCATGTTTTTAGATCTTTGCCTGCGGGCTCTTTAATTTTTCTACCCTACTCTATTTCGCATAAACTCTCCGCTTCCGAGAGCACACCCTTATCCGATGCGAGCACAAACAGCCCTCTTCCACCGTATATCCGTTCCGGGTCAAGAAGGTCTTTCAGAAATTCCTGCTCGTATCTCGCACCGCAGGACCTGCACAGGACTTTTCCATTCAGAAATTTGATTCCGAACCTCTTTCCGATTACTGCCTCGCTTGAGGCCGTTCCCTCGAGGAGAACAGCGATTTTCATGGGTGAGTCGCAGTTCAAACAGTCTTCCTCCGTGACAATCCACGTGTCGTAGAGTTTGGGGTCGTCTCTAATCTCTTCTTCTGTTTCAAGCATATATGATAAAATATACGAGAAAAAGATATAAAAAAGTTTTGCTGCTTTTCATTTCCCGCATTTCAAAGTACGGGAAAGATTTATATCATAAAATCGCATATATCAATCATGGATTCTCTTACCAGCTGGCAAAGCTCGCTCGAGATGAGGAGCAAGAACACCGCAAAGGTATACTCAAAGGCTGTTCTCCTCTTCTGCAGGGAAATAAATGCGAAGCCGGGCGATCTGCCTGGGATGGGGGAGAGACTGAGGGACTTGCTGATTGACTACGCAAGGAAGAAGGGGCCGGCATGGGGCACACTCGTCGTTTCAGCAGTGAAGAACTGGCTTGAGTTCAACGGTGTGCATCTGCCGTACCGCTTCAGGCTCGGAAATGTTCCTGTGCAGAGGGAGAAATGCCCGGGTGTGGATCAGGTTGAAAGATTGCTGCTCCATGCTGATTTGAAGACAAGGGCCATGATTTCCCTTATCGCCTTCAGCGGTGTGAGGCTCGAGACGATAGGCAATGCCGATGGAACCGATGGCCTTCGCATCGGCGACCTCCCAGAGTTGATAGTTGAAGGGAAGAACATCGCTTTTAACGAAAACCCGGCGATGCTGATCGTGAGAGAGAGCATGAGCAAAGCAAGACATCGCTACTTCACTTTCATCCCGCAGAGAGGGATGGATTTCCTCCTTGCCTATCTCAGGACCAGAGGGGCGCTGAGGAAGAGCGACCCGCTCATAGCCTCAAAGAGCGGAGGCTTCCTCAAGACTGAGAGCATCAGTGCCGCGATAAGGAAGGCAATGAAGAGAGCAGAACTTGGTCACTTTAGGCCCTACGACTTGCGCCACTTCTTCGCAACCCGCATGCTTCTCGCAGAGGCGGGTGGAGTGATCCCGAGAGACTACAGGGTTTTCTGGATGGGGCACAGGGGCGATATAGAGGCAAGATATACGCTGAACAAACACATCCTGCCGGCCGAGCTTGTCAGGGACATGAGGATCAAATTCGAGCTTGCACATGAGATGTTTTTCAAGGAGGGGAAAGATGCTGAGCAAACGTGAAAGGGAGTTCATAGAGGACTGGTTGAGGGTGCGGAGGGAGGAAATGGACGAGCTCGAGTTCTACATTAAGTGGGGGACAGCGAGACATGGAAAGAGCTTCGCTAATGATGTTGATGCGCTGAAAAAAGGGGAAATCACGCCCGAGCAGTTCATGCAGCGCTGGAGCAGGGGGGAGTGGAAGATTTACGTCAGGCAGATGAGGTACAGGCTGAGGAAAAAGCTTGAAAAAGCTAAAAACGATCTGAAGCTTCTGCGGGAGTTCTTCGGCGGGGAGCTACCATGATAAGGAGTTGACATCTTGTTTCCCTTGAAGCACTCTGATGCCTAACTGCGCGCATTTCCCATGGAGAATGGTGCACCAAAGAGGGGAGAAGGAGATTGCTCAGTAGTGTGTTTTTTTGAGTTTAAAACCCCCATCCATCTAAAAAACCATTCATGTTCTCTATTTTCCGATTATGTTAGATTAGAATTTCTATCTCACTCTCCACTATGGAGTTTCGCGCGTGCGCGCAGATTTCCCATGCAACTCTCGAAAAAACATATTATTCTAGTGTGTGCTACTTGCTATCAATTATCAATTTATAGATTAAAGAAAATGCATGAAAGAAATATTCTGGAGAAAATACGAAAGGAGTGAAGAAGAATCCACAGAATTTGAAAATTAAAGCAGAGAAGACAGCTCCGGATCCTTTTTCAGAAACTCAAGAAGCGCTTCAAGATCAACTGAAGGCTTATATCTACCTTCCCTACTGTTAACAAGCACAAGAATATCCATTTCCTTCATCTTTTTCAGGTTTCTCCAGATCCACTCATTTGACTTGGACGGAGGTTCTAGTCCTCTTTCCTGCAGAATTCTGTCTACCATGATTGAAACCTCCAGTCTTGTTGCAGTTCGCTTCTTTTTCTCCATCAGACATCTTATGAACGCTGCGAGGACTATCTTCGCAGGGAGATCGAGTACTTGGGGTACAGCTTCAATCCATCCGGGAGCTTTTCTCTCAGATCTGTTTTCCACACTGTTTTTTAGGGCAAGCATCTCATAAACTTTTTTCCTATTTTTCGGGAGCACCTACGTTCTCCCTGACAGTACTCCTAACACCTTCTAGGTTTAGGTCTTGGAAGACAGGGTCTTTTGTTACCAGTTCTATTACCAGTTCGGGTTTCACCCCAAGGGAGATGCACCTCACCTTCCCGTACCTCCCCCTGTACTCAACCCTCGTCCCCACGAGATCCAAGGATTCCAGCTTGTTGATTATGTCCCTGAACCTCCTCTGGGAGAGGCTGGAAAAGCCAGTGGATCTGCAGAGAAGAAGATACGCGTCATAGACCATGCCCACATTCACGTGCCTTTCTCCACGCCTCATGGCCGCTTCAGTGCACAGAGCTGCAGCCAGAAATGCGAGCTTTTCGTGGAATGCCATTCCGTTTATGGATTCCTGGATCAGGTCTTTATCTGTCTCCTCTTCTGCTGCCCACACGTACGCAATCTTTACAGATTCCGCACCGCATCTCTCCGCGATATCTATAGTCTTCCTCAACAGGTTTATTGCAATCCTTGCATTTCCGTCCTGCGCGGCAGCCAGGGCCGAACACAGCTCCACAACTCCTTCTTCAACCGGTACGGTGATCCCTGCCTCTTTTATCCTTTCCAAGAGGATTTCCTGAAGTTGTTCCGCGTTGTAGGCCGGGAAGTACATCATTCTTGGATTCAGACTGGACGCAACACTTGCCTCAAGCTTCTCTCCGAACTGCAGGGAATTACTGATGTAGACAACCGTGATATAGCCGCTTTTCAGGTCGGGACGAGACAAGTTATAAAGCAGGCTGTTGGGATCCCTGAGCTTGTCAACCTCGTCCAAAACCACTATCACCGTGCTCCCCAGCTGCTCGATTATCTCCTTCACCTTCAGGTAGCATGCGCCGACACCCTGGTTTATGAAGCTTTTCTGCACACCCAGAGAGTGGAGTATAAAGTCAAGGGTTCTGGCCTCTGTCACAGTTTTCTTGCACGGCACAAAGATGTATCTGAGGCTTTCATCCTTTTTTTCCTGCATGTACCTATCCATTTCCTTGAGGACGTACTTAAGAACAGCTGTTTTTCCGCTGCCGGTCGGACCATAAATTCCCATGTGAGGAGCGGGTTTGCCGAAGACAGCATATTTTAGACCCAGTGTGACTTCTTCAATTTGCTTCTTCCTCCCTGGCAGATTCTCGGGAACGTATTCTTCTGAAAAGACTTCAGGATTCTGGATGTAGTTTTTCGCAGATTTTTCAATGATCTCAAAAACATCGCTTGAACTGCGCTGCATGGGAAATGAACGCAAATAGTCTTTATAAGCATTTTGTGCTCCATAGGTACTTAAGGTCATGTGGGGGGTGTGTGCCGCGAGAGGCCCTCCTTATAGGAGTTGCATGGGAAACGTGCGCGCGCACGCAAACTTCATGATGAGAAGGCAATATGGGGATCCTGATAAACTTTTCAGCGTAATAAAAAGATTTTGAGTCAGCTTTTTTAGGATATAGCTCTATAAAATGCAAAAATTGCATTGGGAGCTATCTCATGCCTATTTTCTGTTGAACCTTTCTCCATGGGAAATACACGCAATTAAGCAACATAGGCATTAAGGGCAACATACTCTCATTTCACAGAAAGGGGTGGGCGTAGTTTGAATGTATATACATTTTAAAATATCTACACATAGACACTATAACATTATAACGTTTACAACTTACTCTGACCTCTCTCTATGAAGAACAGGTTGAGAGGAAATTTACAACTGAAAGCCTCGTCCTTTAGGGTGGGGGGAAGTCAGAGATGCTCCGGGGCTGAGAATGGAGAATCTCCCAATCCGATCTCTCTCTAAGCGCAGACATTGAAAAAGGGACAACGCGGAGCGAGTTTTGAGAGACCTCACGGGCTGGAAACCCCATCTGATAAAAAATAAAGAGTTCAGGTGTTTCTTATTGCTCTGCTGATCTCCTCCATGGCTCTCTCGTATTCTTCCTGAGTGATTCTTCCCAGAAGCTTTTCTCTGTTTAGCTCTTCAGTCGTCTTCTTTAACTCTGCTATCTTCTTTCCCTTCTTCATTGCGTCTTCAACAATCGCTTTTACGGTCATCGGATCATGTATCCCACGCATTTTCACACTCCCAAGGTTCTCTCCAGGGGTAACTATTGTCAGGTCTCCGTAGTTCAGAAGCCTTCCGAGAATCCCCTGCACGACTGTTGCGCTGGCTATCCACTCCGTCCTCACATCCCGGGCGTTTCTCGCGATCAGACCGTACTTTGTGTAGACCCTGTGCGTGGTGATGAAGTACTCAGTGCTTATTATGCTCAGGTACGCGAGGAGGAGAAGGATGAAACCCACGAAAACAGGAATCAGAGCTATTCCGATTATCAATAGGGGCAGGTTCGCTTTCCAGCTCATTCTTCCGTGCCAGAGGATCCGTTCGTTTTCTTCTAAGACCAGGCCAGCAGGGATCTTCATTTTTTCACGCCTCGCTGCAGGAGTTCATGGTAGGGGTTCAGGGTAGGAGTCCGCGAAACAGACCTTCCTCTTCAGGAGCTCGTGCACGATGGTTATCGAGCACGCAAGCCTTCCCTGGCTCAGAGCACCCCAAGCTTCTCTGTGCGGCCTGGAATACTCGTTCAGTAAATTCAGCACAGTTATCCCATCAAGTCCTCCTCCCTCGAGGGGCCTATATGCATGGCTCGTGAGCATGTGGAATATCTGTAAGTTGTTCTCTACTTCGTAGAGGGCCATCGATCCACAGTACACGCTGTAATCCTCCGTTTCATCCTCTGAGAAATCAGAGTATTCAAATTCTGGCACATACCCGAGTTCGCTCGGTTTGTAGGGCCCGAACAGGGCTGTAGCTATTGCTGAACCGAGCATGTAGTCTGCGATCAGTGCCGTGTGAGGTGCAAGCTCGATAAATTCCTTCATTCCTTCATCTCCCTTATCCACCAGACTGGCCTCGAACTGAGACAGATACACCTCTCTGAAGATCTCCCTGGCTAATTCGAACTGTACGGGCAATCCACTTACCTCGACTGAATGGTAGACACTCTGTATAGCCCTTACAGCGATGGGGTCTATGTAGTCAATCCACAATCCATCGCATCTGCGGATCAGCATTTTTTCATAGACAAAGTAAAAGTTGGGGAACATCAGGAGGTCTTTCGGAAGCCTGTCACAGAACTTTGCTCCGAGTTTGAGCGCCTCATAACCTGGATCGGTCTCAACCTCTTCCTGTTTTTGCAGCAGTTCTGTTCTCCTTACCTTAGCAGGCTTTTCAGGCTCCGTCTGCAGTAGCGGGTCCTTTATCAAGTACATTCCCTGGCCGAGGTACTCATAGCGCAGCGGAAAGTCCATGTACTCTGCTCTCACGACAAGCTTCGCATTTGAGTTCACGATCTTGTTTTTAACCATCATAACATATTGTGGCCTGGGAAATATTTAAAGAGATAAATGCTCAGGTCAGTCTCGCAAACACTCTTCTGGTGAACACCACCACACCGATGATTGCCTCAAGGATCTTGAGCGGGATCATGAGGTAGAGAAATGCAAAGAGGTAAATCGCAAACGGTATCGGGCCGAGCAGGATAAAAATGAAACTCATTTTGTTTTTAACGTGTCCGCACGCAAAAAAGGCTGCAATCCCCATGACTATCCATGCGAGGACTGTAGCAAAAGTCTCGCTGCCCGCGTACGGCAGTAAGTATTCAGAGAGGGCGTTGAACGCGTTTATTGTGTGCTCTGGCTGTCTGAGATACTCAAAGAACGCCTTTGCCCAGAGCACTCCATTCTGGTATTCCGTGTACATGGCGATCAGGGTCTCTCTGTGGACGGATAGGAGGGAGAGCCAGATTGCGAGAACTCCGAAGTAGAGTGCAGCTCCGAATCTCAGGACGAGCCATGTCAGGGAGCGGGCGAGCGAGTTGATGCTTTCCTGGAGGGGCGTCCGCCCATTGCTTTTTATCCCAGAC
Organism: uncultured archaeon; assembly: GCA_964654365.1. Lineage (GTDB taxonomy): Archaea > Halobacteriota > Archaeoglobi > Archaeoglobales > Archaeoglobaceae > WYZ-LMO2. The sequence goes on along the minus strand of CAZZIT010000215.1, from coordinate 19,968 downwards.
GTTCCGGATCCAGCCATAACCTAGTGTGGAATGGAGAGTATTTAAAATATTAAAAAGGTTCGGGTTCATTAGGGATCAGAGAGTATCGAGTTCCCAGTATTGCGGCATTTGGTGCCTTACAACTGAAAGCCTGCCCTTTAGGGCGGGGAGGAAGCCAGTCATGCGTTTTTCGAAGTTCCATCGGAAATCTGCACACACACAGTGCAGAGCGTAGCATAGATTCTCTGCTTAGGCGCACTATAGGGGGGGCCACATCTTGGAGGTGAACAGCATGGAAAGGGAGCCAACACACTCTCTTCAGCCTGCTTCGGCCCCCCTACAATATATGGTCTCTAAAGTATTTAAAGCTATCAGCTTCATCATGACTGAAAGCCCTGCCTTTCAGGACAAGTTATTTTGGTATTCATTATATTTGCTTTTTATGCACCTATCGCAAAGAAAATCGGGATCCGAAGCCGTTTTGTATAAAATACAGCTTGAAAGTGTTAACAAGTTAGAAATATAAAAAAGATAAAAAATCGTGATGAGAAATCTTTATATTTTTGTTTTTGATAATCAGTAATTGGAGGTGAACAACATGGAAAGGGTGAAGTGTGTTAAGTTGGGAGACCTTACTAGCTGGTTCGAGTTGTATGAAAAGTTGGAAGAGTTGGAAAAAAGAATGTTAGAAGATATAAAGAGACTACAAAGACTCATGCCAAGTGAAGGGGAAAGAAAAACAGAATTCGGAGCCGCAATTTACCAACAAGTGATGCAAAAAATCGCACAGAAAGAAGAACAGTTAAAAAGAATCCAAAAGAACCGGCTGAAGCTAGAATGGCTAGCGATCGCAAAAATCAAGTCTAATCAGTGGCCACTGAATGTTTTCAGAGAATACGAATTCGCAAAGAATCTTGTGGAACTCGCTAGAATACGGAGACAGCAAGCTCTTGAAATCTGCAGAAATTGCAAAGAGTGTAACGAGATCATCAAGGTCCGGAAGAACAACAGAGTGATCCCCCTCTCCGCAGTAGTTGGGACGACGAGAGGGATTCCATTCGAAGAAACATGCCGCCTTGTAATGCTGTTCGATGTCAGGGGAGAGTACAGAATAGTAAGAAAAACAGTTTCCAGAGAGAGACTTGACTACTACTGTAAGCAGTTCCCCTCGTGGAAAACTCTACTGCACTGGTATATCGAGTCTGAGAGAATACCGCTAGACGAGAGTATCGTGGTAGATACTCTCAAACACGGATGCCATAGAGCGTGTATGCGCTTCCCCCTTATCGACCCCAGCAGCGATAACAGTGATTCAGATCCCAGGGCCCCGGACCACTTCCCGGAGGACGTTGCTTGGGAAGTGAGTCCGGAGGGGGAGGTTACTAGGGTCCTCCACGCCCCCGAACACGGGAGCGATGAATACGAAGCATAGGTTGGTCGTGTTGTTGGGCTTTTCCCGGTTTTTTCCCCCTCTTTTTCCCCCTTTTGTGTGTCGTAGTTAGCTGGTACTATCTTCAGGTCTTTTCGCCTTTCTTTTTCGCAAGCCACCTTCTGTTGTAGTCAATGTAATACTGGGTTCTGTCGGGATCGTAGTCTTTGGCCAGTCTGAAGACCGTGTGTATCTGCTCGTCGCTCCAACCGTCTTCGATCATCATCAGGATCAGGTGGACCCTTGCCAGGTGCTCTACAGCCCCTTCGTTAGCTCCGTGGCGGGCTATCCACTCGCTCTTCAGGTGTATTGCCCTTATCTTCTCGTCTGCACTGAGTCTCCCATACCTCTGCAGCACATCGACGTAGTATGCTATTCTGGCCTTTCTGCCCTTCACCGCTTTGTCTGCGAGCATGCTCCTTATCTGTTCGGGTAGCTCAGGAGTGTCCTTCTCCTGCGCCGGAGCATCGTGGATCATGTAGTCCATTATCTCTAGAGTCTCTGCGAACTCGTTGTCCAACTCCGCGTCAGTCTGGTCCCACAACCCTCTCTTGACGAACCGTATCACGTCGTCGTAGCTCATGCGCAGGAATCTATGAGCGCTGATAGGTGTGCACGGCAGATTTGTCTTTCCATGTATGCTGAACGGAACCCGAGAAAGTCTTGCGATTTCAAATACCTGCGTGTCGCAGGTTTTGAGTTTGAGCCTCTCCACCACTCTTACTCCGAAAGCTTTCAATGTCTCTGGCCTGATGTCTACCCTCCTGAAAACGACGTGCACGTGGAAGCCCTTGGCTCCGCTGAAAGTCACCAGAGGTGGAGCGCTCAGTTCGCGGACGAGCTTTTTCGCCTCTTTTAGTGCTGCCCTGGGATCCTCCGGGCAGTCGAAGTCAAAGAACATCCTGTTTATCACGGCTTTTTCTCTGTTCCACTGTCTGCCATCATAGCATTCACGGTCTTCAAAGCTGTAAACACTCGCAAAGAAATCTATCCGGATGTTCTCAAGTTTTTCTGCGAGCTGTTCAGCATTTTTTGCGTATCTGTTCCTCACGAAGCCCTGCTGGGTTTTCCAGCCCAGTTCTCTCGGAAAAAGGAGGTAGAATGAATCTATTGCCTGAACCGCTTGTTCTTGAGGGATCTTTATCATGATAAACACCTCACTGGGGAATTGGTGGAAGGATGTCGCATTTTTAAACTACTCTATACAAATGATGAAGAAGAGTGTTACGGTCGTTAGCGGTAAGGGCGGTACAGGAAAGAGCTTTGTGACCTGTAATGCTGCTGTAGTACTGGCAGGAGCTGGTTTCAAGACACTGATCGTCGATGCAGACACGACAATGGCTAGTGTGGAGATCCTGTATGGCATATCTCCTGAAAAAACGCTGCAGCACCTGGTTGCAGGAGAAGCCAGACCCGAAGAAGTAGTCTATGAGGGCCCCAATGGTACTTTAGTCGTTCCGGCAGGAGCAAAGCTCCGCAGGCGTATCAGGCCAAGCGAGTTGGATGCTGCGATCTCCTCTGTTTTGGAGGTGGTGGAGCCCGACTACCTGCTCATTGATGCTGCTGCAGGATTGGATGCAGACGTTGTAACCTCAGTGATGATGACAGAGTATCATGCCATAGTCTGCAACCCGGAGATCACGAGCCTTGCGGACGCCTACAAAGTCAAGGTAGTGCTGAATGGGAAGAGCAGGTACCTTGGAGCTGTTATGAACAAGGTCGGAAGGATGGAGCTCTCAAAGTTCCGGGTCACGGGACTCATCGGCCCCATTCTGGCCGCGATTCCAGATGACAGCAAGGTGAAGGAGTCGATCAACAGCGGCGTACCCTATGTGCTGAAGCATCCGGAGAGCATCGTGACCAAGCAGATCTTCAAGTTTGCAAGTGCGATTGCAGGCGTGGAGCTGCAGCCCGACGGGAAAGGAAAGAGACTGGGCTTTCTGAAGAAGAAAAAGCAAGAGGCATAGGGATGAAGATCCCATTTCCTGTTGGAAAGCATATCGGGACACTCGACGGAGTGAGCCTGTGTGATAGCGAGGTACAGAAAATAATGAAGAAGAGAAACATCTGCGTCTCTTTCGGAAAGGGATGGTTGGCCTTCGATAGAGGTATTGTGCTGGCTGCGTTCTATGAGGACTCCTTTGAAACACTTACAGGGGTTGATGCGTTTGTAAAGCTTGCATGGTTGAGAGACAGAATGGAAATCTATGAGATCGACAGGAGCCTCTTCAATGTTTTGCTCAGTGCGTACCCTGAAGTCTCTATTGGCCGCTGGTTTCAGGAGATCTATCTCGACATCCGCGCGCTGGATATTTGCGACACGTTGATTGGTTCAAGGTTTTTCGAAGAAGAGGCAGTTGAGGATGAAGGTGTTAGAGAGGCTGGTGTGGGAGAAAATGTTGTAGAGACACCTTCTTCGCAGGAGAGTGCTGGAGAAGAGGCTTCGAGTTGGGTGGTGAATCTGGAGAGCTACCTCTACAGTCTCGAAGATTACACTGGAGTAGTTGTGGCGTCAGAGGGGAACACCAGATTCAGCTTCTGGCTCAAGAATGGAAAAATTGTTGCTGCACTTATGGACGACGAAGGCTATCTGGTGAAGGGAAATGCCGTGCTCTACTTTGCAAACCTCGCAGCACAGACCTGGCTGAAGAGCTGGACAGAACCTCCACAGGATGCACTGTGCATAGAGAGCGAGGTTAGCCTGAGGGCTTTTTATGAAAGCATTGATAGGGAAGGGGTGAGATGAGCGGAAACAGCTTGAAACCATACTATGTTGTTTTGAGATGCCCTGTCCTTCTGAAGGGAGTCTCCACAATAGAGGATGCCTGCAACATTGCAGTTCGTGAAGTTAGTAAGAAGGTGCCCAAGTACGTTGACCTGGATGTTGAGGAAATAGAGTGCGACTGCGGAAGTGTGCGGAAGGCAGCTTTTGTTGTGGCTGGCGATGCACTTGTCTCCGTCTTACTGGGTGTCAAGGTGGTTGCAGATAGTGAGAGAGGAGCCGTGAGAGTTGCAAAGAGCATTTTCAAGGATGTATTCGAAAGAACAGAGCTCTGCAAAGTACGATTACTGCAATGAGCTGACCCGGATTCTCACAAGTGTTCTGGCACCGGAAGAGGCAGAGGTAGTCGCCATTATCTTGCTTAACCGCATTATCACCAGACAGGAGCTGAAGTCTCTTTTTAACAGTGACCAACTTGAGAGCATTCTCAGATCTCTCGCGAAGAAGGGAGTCATAGAGCGCGGTCCGGTGTTTTACTCTGTGAGCGCCGAGGGACTGCTGAGACTGGTAAGAGAGAAAAGAGAGGAGATAGAGAGAACAAAAAAAGTTCTGGAAATGCTTGAAGGAGTGATTTGTTACGGTCGTGTATCTCCATCTGGGAGGTAAGTGTTGCAGTAGTTCTTGATGAGAAATCTGAGCACGTCAGCGTCCGATTCGATGCCAATGTGTTTTTTTACTTTCAGGAAGCATTGATAGAGCTCTTCATTCATTGTTATCTTCACGACTTTTACCGGTCTTGTACTGGCTTGTTTTGTATTCATAAAGTAACCGGATATGGGCAAATAAAAATTTGGTGTGGTTTTCTGTTGTGATGATTAGGATTGTTATGTAACTTATAAGGACTTTAGAGTAGTGATTATGATTATAAAGTTCATTAAAAGTGTAAAGATTTATATATTTGTGAAACTATAAGGGTTTGATGGGGTCTTGCAGGGTTGAGTTGGTAGAGATCGCGGGCCGTCACTGCAGCAGTATTGATGTGAGCAACATGACTCTTCTTGTGAGGGGGTTGGAGCAGTGTGGGGAGAGTTTTCTGCCATTCTATGTTCTGAGAAGCAATCTTGGAGGTAGGGCGAGAACTCTGGTTCTGTGTCCTGTATGCGGGAATTACGGGTGGCTGGTAGTCCGTGCCAGAACAGGGTATGGGAAAAAATACAGAATAATCCATAGAGGTAAAAGCGGATGTAGCATCAGTTTTTCTTCCAGTGAATATGAGGCTATAGACAGGATTCACTGCTTAGCCCAGCAGAGTCTAAAAAGGAAGCAAGCCTCCGGACAGACGGGAAAGAAACGCCGGAAACGCGGCAGATCTTCTCGATCTCGAAATCTGAACACATGTAGATAGCGGTTGCTGCCAGTGTTGTTGGAGCAGCATTTATCTTTTTTTCCGCTTTTCTCACGAGCGCTATAGCTCTCTCCAGGCCTTCTCCGTAAAATCCGAGCCTGTTTGCGAAGAGTAATAGATAGTTTTCAGCGGGTAGAGGCGTGGTTCTGATACCCAGCCGCTTTTGGAGCTGCTTCAGTCCGGTGAGCACCATTTTTTTCTCAATGCCGCTCTTTTCTCTGATCTCGTTTATCGTTCTTGCTATGCCATCCTGTCTGCATGCTGCAAGGACACATGCGCCTGCGATCTTTCTCCCCTGGAGCCCCGCCTTAATGGCCATTTTGGCCAGTAGCTTTGCCCTCTCTACCGTGTACTTGGGCAGGTTCAGCTTTTTTGCTATTTCTTCCGTGAGCCGGATGGTCTGTGGCGTTTTCTGCTGGAACACGTATCTCAGTTTTTGCTTTTGCCTCAGCCTGCTTCTGCATCTGGAAATTTCATCTTTTTCAGTCGTGGTTCGTGGTAGCGAGAATCTTTCGGAGAAGTCGTTTCTCCCGATCACGAGCCCGCACTTCGGACAGTAGTATTCTTGCCGCCTGTAGTCTAGGACTGCTATCTCCTTGCATTCTGTACAGGCCGGCGTTGAACCCCCCATACACTCATCACTCTTGATCAACCGCAAAGTGACGAGAACTGTACCTCTCCCATATATTCAACCTTTTTGCGGAGCTCCTCCGAGTTCGTATCAACGAGAAGTCTCTTTTTGGAGACCATGCCATAAAAATATTTTTTAGTGCTCATGCGCTCACCCCCTGTCCTTCGTGTCTTTTTTCTGTGGTGAAGTACTCGCCACTGATCATTTCCGAGAGTCTGCTGACGAATTCTTGCGCTGCCATGTCGCAGGATGATCCCTCGACGTCTGCAGTGATCGTTCCTTTTTTCACGACTGCTCTGAACCTCATGTCCATCCCTCAATCACGTATCCATCTTCGGTTTCCCTTGCGTATACATCCATGCCGAGCATTCGTGCACTTTTTGCAACGCTTGCGGCGATTATTGCATCACTGACTTTCTCTGCGAGTTCTCTGCTCTGCGGGATGTCCTGATCGTAGTTGATTCTCGCGATCCCGTCCTCAATTGTTACGTACACCAAACTGCTCACGGCAAAACCGAGAGGCATCTCCGCCACTCTGTATTTCTCGAGCAGCTTCTTGGCTTCTTCAAGCACTTCTCTGTCGGCAAAAACATTTTCTACAACAACACTAACAATTCTACTCATTTTTTCACCTCCGAGGGAGTTCAGAACTCCCTCAGTGGGGGATTGGGAGAAAAAATTTGGTTAAAACTGAAACGTCTCGTCTTTCGAAGTGGGGAAGAAGTCAGTCGTGAGGAGCGTCTTGATGTTCTGCAACCGGGCTGTGCGCTCTTTCTTCTCGCGGGCGAACTGCCTGAGTCCCCTAAGCATGCCTACCACCTCCACGTGCTGTCCGATGCGACGGGAAGTAGAGCTCCAGGAACTCTTTCACGTCCCTGGACGCTTTATCTGCTTCCACCATCTTCAGGATTGCTCTGTGGAGCCTTGCTCTGTCAATGCAGCTCAGGTGCTCGAATTCCCTTACTTCTCCTCTCTTGGCCACGAAAACGAAGCAGCCGTAGTGCGGGTGCTTTGCAAAGTAGAGGTTCCTGTACCTGAACGTTCCTGCGTAGTTCATGAGGGTCTCTACGAGCTCTTCTACAGACCCGACTTCGGTTATGCTCTCAAGCATCTCTCCATTCTCCATAGCACTGAAGGGATCTCCATCCTCGAATTCAGCTGCTCCGCTAAGCCAGTAATTCCTTCTAATGGCTTCAATAACCAATTCATTCATTTTAATCACCTCCAGTGGGGAAATGGGTGAGAATGTGTTACCCGCTACGTTAAAGAAGCAGAAGAAAAACAGGATTCACAAACGGGATTCAGGAAAAAACAGAAATACGTTAGTCTGCAGCTCAAATGTTGTTCTGACTTAGCATTGTATATATATCCTGGAGGAAGTCATTCTCTTCATCGTCTCCCACGAACACCTTGTAGAAGGTCATCAGGTGCTTGTAAGCTGGCAGGATTTTCTTGCTGATCTCTGTTTTTTCGAAGCCCGGGATGTCCTCGAAGATTCTCAAAACATATCCAGGACTATACTTCCCGAAGCAGTCCTCGAGCGGGCGTGAGAAGTCCATTTTTTCGAAGATGTAAGGGATAAACACTCCTTCTGTTCTGCCTGAAGGTGCAGCAATTGCAAAATAGTCGCTGTACAGCGCTACGAGTACTGCCTGGTTCCCCACCCACTCTCCCTCGGACACAAGCCTTTCCAGCCTTACTCTGTCTGGAGGATGCGTTTCATTCTCAAGCGTGAACGTCCTTGGCAGTACAGTTTCGAGAGAGGGGTTTGAGATCATGAACTCCACAAGTCTTTCCTCGTATTTCCTGACTCCTGTTATGTTTCTTGGAATCAGAGTGCAGTATAGCTCCTTCTCCGTGTATATTCTCCCTGGCCTGAGCTCTGTGATTAGATCCCAGTAGATATCCGGATGTGCAAGCTCTGCAAGGTTCTTTGCAATCCCCTTTGCAGCATATTCTTCAAGAGTCTCTGCTTCCATTTTCTCCCTGAAAAAAGGGGCGAAATCGGTCTTTACTATGTAAACTTCTCCGCCGCATTGCGTTGCGGCATACTCCGGGGAGTGCAGGTATCCTGGGAGCTTAAATATAGTTGGTTGTTCATTCATTGTACTATCAGTTATCTGGCAAGTATTTAAAGCTTCAATATCCAGCATAGACCATCACTGGAAAAAATCGGTTAGATCCTCGCAAGGATATCTCCGTCGTTGCAGAGCCTTCTTGCGAGCTCCATATACTTTGCCTGCTGCTCCCTCCTCGCCTTTGCATCTATTCTGAAGCTCTGCAGAGCCTTTTCAAAGTCATCCCACTCGACAACATCTTTTCTTGTCTTGAACGCGTTCCTTGCAGCTCTTAGCACGAGCTCTTCGAGCTCAGCACCGCTGAACAGCTCCGTGAGATCAGCTGCTTCTTCCAGCACGGTCTCGTCTTCAAGGGGTACATTTCTTTTTACCTGTGTATGCACGTTCAGGATCTCATGCCTTGCATCTCTATCAGGGTAAAGCATGGGTATGTGATAGTCGAACCTGCCCACTCTCAGAAAAGCCTCGTCGAGCTGTTCGGGAACATTCGTCGTGCCGAGGATTATTGCCTTTCTTTCCTCACTGCCGAGCCACTCCAGAAGAATGCTGAACATCCTTTTTGTTACTTCATGCTCGTCGTTGCTCCTCTTACCAAATCTGTCTATTTCATCGATAAAGACTATGCACGGAGCTACGCTTTCAGCGAGCTTTATTGCCCTCGCAACGTTTCTCTCCGTTTCACCGTACCACCTGCTCACCACGTATTCAGTCTTGAATCTGAGAAAAGGCATTCTCAGTTCTTTTGCAAGCGCCCTTGCAAATACGGTCTTGCCTGTCCCTGGCGGGCCGAAGAGCAGAAGCCCTCTTGGTAGTCTGATCCCAAGCTTCGAGGCTCTTTCGCTTTCATGTATCACATCTATCACGTTTTCCTTCACGAACTCCTTCAAGTACTGATACCCGCCAATTGCCTCAAAGCCCTGTTTGGGCTCTTCTATTTCCACGACACCTCCTTTCCTAACTACTTCTGCTTTAGCCATCGCTATGAATTCAGTCTTCACGCTTCCGTGTAGGGCAACGCTTTCAAGGGCCGCAGTCTCGAACTCGTGCAGATTCAACCCTGCTCCTGCTGCGATCACACCTTCCTCGTATTCAAAACCCAGCTTTGTGAGCAGCGTTCTCCTTTCCTCACTGCTGCTGGGCTCGGGCTCGCAGAGGATTGAAAGTCTTAAAGCGTCATCGCTCACAAGGTGCCTGCCGCCGAAGATGCAGCAGAGGAAGTCTCTCATGTATAGCTCGTCGTCGAGAGCGTAGAGCTTGATGTATGCGTTGAGAATGTTGCTCTGGTCTGGTGGGAAGATCGTGAGGGCGACTCTGCTGGCCCCCTCCTTGACCCTGCTGTATATCCTCGAGAGCGTGTGGTCGAGAAGAGACGGTTCGTTCTCTTTTTTGAAGATCAGCTTTCCTTCAGGCTTTAAAACCCTGTATATCCCGCTCACGTTCCACAGATACACATCGTATAATGCCGACACCAGAAATGAGAGGAGTTCCTTGAGTCTAAACCTGTCATCGCTATCGATCACCGCTACAGTGCTCATCTGCGAAGCTCTTTTCCTTATCAAGGTTTTAACCCAATCCATTTAAATCACCTCCACCAGGAAAATGGGTGAAAATTGGGCCGCGAAACAGGAGATTTACCCTGTATTCCTACGTGCATATCTCTCCTGAGCAGGAGAAGAGCATGCTGAGTGGCAGAAACTGCTCAGTCTGCGTATCTAGAAAGTAGTATTCATGTGAAAATGGATCGTAGATAAATTCCACAACTTTCACTTCATTGCTTTTCTGCATCGCAATCTTGATCTTGTAGGGAACCCTGTGTGTGACCGCGTCCTCTATTTTCGCGTTCTCTAAAGAGTATATCTCGACCTTCACACTTTCACTTTCATGGACTGCAAGCAGGTGAGTCAATTTTTTGACCGTATTCTCTATCTTCTTCATTTTCGAAACACCTCGAGGCGGAAAAAATAAGAAAATAGGAAGAGATTCAGGCTTCAGCTGCAGCTTCTTTCAGAGAGGGTAGAATTCCGGAAGCTTCTTTATCAGAGCTGCAGCACGCCCGCTGTACATGTCCTCAGTGATTCTGCTTGCAAACCGTTCTGAGAGCATCCTGAAATCCTCGATAAGCCATTTCTTCTCCTCGTCTATATCTATCCCGATCTCTGCAGCTAGTTTCTCCAGGGCCTGTATCTCCTTGCTCAGAGCTTCTCTCACAGGAGCTAGATGCATTATCTTGTGGGAGTTCCTCAGCTTTTCAGCTAGCTCGTCGAGTCTCTTCTTTGTCTCCTCTACAAGCGTTGCTGCTGCCGCTGTCACAGTCTCTCTGCACACCTCTCTCACAGTTTTTTCAATGAACTGCTCGACGTTCTGGTCCAGTGGGAAAACCATTAGCTTTATTCCGTCTGTCAGTCCCCTTACCGTTATCTTTCCGTTTTTCTGCTCTATGTATTCTACTGTTTTTGCAACGTACTCCGTCTCTTTCTCGAGAATCGCTTTCATAATCTTTTCCTCGAGCTCCTTGTACTTTGGCAAGAACTCATCGAGAATGCTCCTGATCCTCTCCACACCGCCTTCAGTTGTTACGTAGATTCCGCTCTTCAGCTTTGCTGAATGCCTTGATACTTCATTCTTGACCGCATCGTTCAGTCTGTCGAGCTCGTTTTTGAGCTCTCTGTCGATGTAGGATATCACTTCATCTCCTATCCTGACCTGCTCTTTAGCTCCGTTTTCCAGTTCAATTTCCATGAAAATCGGAATTCTGCTGGAAAATCTTCCATGCGTTGGGAGATCCACGTCGATGATGAAGAGCTTGGACCCGGTTCTGCTCTTTACAACATCCCTGACCTCAGAAGCTATAGACATACACATCACCTCCTTTTAAATTTCTTCATTGGGGTTTTGGAATGAAAAAATAGAGGAAAATCATTTGACACTCTCCACTTCTTTTTTTGCTTTTTTCGCTCTCACGACCACGCCCCAGACTGCATTCGCAAAATCGTCAAAATCCCTGACCCGCACAGTCAGTAGATCGTAGTGAACAAAGAACTCGGGCTTTTCGTACTTCTCTGCGATTTCTTTGAAATACGTCAGAATTTCTTGCGTGCTGACTTCGCTGAGCTTCTTTCTGAATGTTCGAACATTCAAAGTAGCAAATTCGTAAGGATAGATCTCAGAAAAAACCGTTCCATCGTCTAAGTCGACATATACTATAACTTTTCCGTCCGCAACTTTACAGGCAAACTCTACCCATTTTCTCATTTTTCTCGCCTCCTTTTAGATTTCTTCAAAGTTTTTCGAACGCCGAGCATGCTATCTTACCCTCTGTCGCTATGCCAACAGACTTACACGCCCGAGCACCACTAGCAGCCCCCTTGCTTCTTGCCCACTCTTTCGCGTCAAAATGCCTGCACCTGAAGCAAATGCCCTTCTTTCCGTCACTCTTTTTCAGGGCTTTCAAAAATTCCAATTCTACATTCATTTTAATCACCTCCACTGGGGAGGTGGGTGGAAATCGGGTGTTCTGGATCAGAAAAAAAAGGTCAGATGAGTTCTAGAACTATCTCCTTTTTCAGTTTCTGTGCAGTTTCGGGATCTTTTTCAGAGATTTTCTTCAGAAATTCCTCTATTTCGGCTGTGTCCAGATATTCCAGGCCATGCCGGGAGGCACGCAGATTTGATTGAAGCTCCTTGCCCCTGTACAGATCTTCAAGGGTGATTAGATCTTGTGCCGAGCGGTTGAAATCTGTGCAGTACCAGGTCCTTTTCAGCTTATCATGTACTACGAGCTTCCCACCCGCTACTGCGGCTATGTATCTTTCGTTTATGATGACCGGATCCGCGAGCACTTCTTCGGGAATAGAAATTTCCATTGTCTTTTCGAAAACGATTCTGCCAAAGGATTCTATGATTTTTCCGTCCACAAGCTCCAACGCCCATATCAAGTTATCCTCCCCTCTGAAAATTATGTATCCTTTTGCAACCTTTGAGAGCGCGAGGAGAAGCCAGTATATGTAGCTGTGCCATTTGAAGCTGTACTCGCTCGGAAGAAGCTCCGAATCCTCTATGCAGAATATCCTTTCCGGATCGTAGCGTTTAAGAATCTCCTCAGCTTTTTCTTCGTCGAGAATCTCTATATTATGCTCGATCACGTCGACGTAGTATCCCATTTTCATCACCTCATCTTCAGGTTTTTCACCTCCAGTGGGGAAATAGGTGAAAAATCAGAACAGGAGGGCCAGCATCTCGCTCCTGTCCAGTTCGTGCAGCTCTATCGCGGGATTGAAGAAGCCGTCTTTGTCGCACAGGTAGAGCCAGGTGCACTTTTTCTCCTCATCGGCGAGCTTGTGCCGTGATTTCAGAAGGAAAAATCTGTCGAAGAGCTTCACGATTTCCTCGTGATCGCTCAGCTTCTTCATAACTCTGATGCACATCGATATCTCAAGTCGGGTCAAATTTTTCAGATTTTTCAGAGTATTAATAACTCTACTCATGTACTCCTTTTCACTGTTCGGGATGCGGTGGATCTTGATTGGAGGTTGCGGGGAAATCTTCAATCTTTCCATCCAGCCGTTGACGTCTTGCCACATTGTTGCAGTTTCCTTCTCGCAGACCTGAACGTGAAGCACCACGCTCGAGAATGACTTTTCGGGCCACCAGGGTAGCGTAAGAACGACAATTCTTTGCGGATTTGTTTTTGCAACTTCTTCAAGAATTGAGATTGCCAACTCTTTCAGTCCTTCTGGATCGAGCTTCTTCATTTTCATCACCTCAGAGGAGCAGCAAAAGCGCCTCTTCTCTGCTCAGCTCGTAGAATCTCACCAAAGGGGGATACGGATCGCACGTGTCGGCTACGAGAAAGCAGCGGTATTTGCCTATATTCCAAGACCAGAGCTCAAAATCCGTATTTGCAAAGAAAAATTTATCGAAGAGCTTCACGACGTATTCAAATTCGCCCAGCTTTTTCAGAAGTAGTGCGGTCGCAGTTATTCGGTATTCCGCTTCCCTCCTCACGGCTTCTATCAGCTTTCTGATATCTCCCTGATGCTGTATTGCTCTGCGAAACGCGAGCCCGATCGCTTCCCGCCCTTCATCGCGTTCTTCGCTGAGGATTCCCTGCTCGCAGACCAGGATTTCACTGGTAGGATCTTTTTGGACGGGCTGTGCTCCGAATTCCGCAGCCTTTTCGAGAAGAGAAATCGCGAGGTTTTTGAAATCCTCGCAACTGTATTTCTTTCCGCTGAAGACACGTGAGCGTTTCATTTTTCTCACATCTTTTTCCAGCAGTCAGAGGAGGGAAGCAAGGATTTCACTTTTATCTACTTCGCAGAACTCGCTTGCAATGTCGATCTTTCCTGTGTCATCGCGCACGGGGAACCAGCGGTACATGTTCTCATTCTCGGAGACTATGCGATCTGTCCTGATGTGGAAATACCTGTCAAACAGCTTCACGTATAGCTCGTGGTGGCTCAGCTTTTTCAGGATCCGGACGCAGATACCCATCCTGTATTCGTTCAGTTCCTTCAGCTCCCGTATTATTTCTCTGACATCTCTCGGGTCACCGCTCTCCGTCAGGCACGGTATGCATATCTTGAGAGGAACTATCTCTATCCTTTCCTGCCACATATTGTATTCGCGCTCGCTGTAGATCTCGCGCTCGCAGATCTGGATGAAGCCCAGCTTACCCAAATACTTGCGTCTAGGATGATAGTCCTGTGTAATTCTTCCGACAACTATTCTCCGCGGGTTGTTTTCCACAGCCCACTCGAGAAGGGAGAAGGCCAGTTTTGCGAACTCCTCAGGGCCATGTGCCTTCATTTTTATCATCCTCCTATTGCGGGAGGAGTCAGGGGTGAGCCGCACAGGGGGCATTTTCTCTCGAATATCCATTCCAGCTCTGCTATCTTTTTCTCCAGTCTTTCGATTTCAGCATCTACTTCACTCATTTTGATCACCTCCACCGGGGAAAAGGGTGAAAGCGACGTATCAGGAAAAAAACTGTGAAAAATCAGTTTTTCCTGGGCTGGAGAACGAGCTTTCTATCTTCCGCAGCCCATACAATGGGATCTGTCCGTTGACACTCTCCACGGCTGAAGCCGGGAGATTCCCCCTTCTCAGCCCCGGAGCATCCGGAACTTCCTTCATCTGCTCCGGGACATCACATGGAGTTCCGGGCTGTGTCAAATCAGCTCCCTGCCTTGGACATATAGCCCAGGGCTCGTTTTAAGTCAAGAGGTCTTTCTCATGGTTAGCTTTATTGGTTTTCCGAGAATTGCTGGCGGAGAGAAGAGAGTTGTCACGGGTATGGTGATTCTGGCATTTCTCTGGAACCACTCCATAACCTGTTCTGTGTCTATGTCAGCTATGTCCCAATCGCTCAGGATCACAATCTGATCTTTTTTGAATCTGTCTGCGAGCTCCAGAGCAGGCCATATCTCTGTTTCACCGCCACCTACCATTTTTGTCTTCACTTTTTCTATATCTCCTACTCTCCTGAGAACGACTGGCTCGTAGGCTGTGGCATCCCAGGGTATGACAACAACTGACGCGTTTTCCTTCAGGATCCCGTAAATCTCGCCAAGGAACTGCTTCAGAGTATTTTCATCTATGCTTCCGCTTGTGTCCACGAGCACCAGAACATTTGTGAGCCCGCGCGTATCCTTTCCAGGGAGAAGAGACGGGAGCTTCTTGTTTGGCCTTGCCCATGTTTTTCTGACCTTCACCCCCATGTCGCTGGTTAGCTTTTTTCGAAGCACCGACCTCCAGTCTACAGATGGAGGCAGGATCTCGTTCAGCAGTCTTTTAGCCCATCCCGGCAGCCTGCCAATGGCTTTGAGGGTTGTTGCAATTTCGGATGCTTTTCTGTCAACGCTTCTCTCCAGTTCTTGTAGGGAGCTGATTTCTCTGTCCTTTTCGTCCCCTTCATTCAGGGTTTTCTTTCCCAGTGCTTCTGCACGGGCGTTTCCGAGGTCATTCCATTCAGGGTGTGCCGGGCAGATATTTTTGAGCAGTTTCTCGTATATCATTTTGGAAAGCTCTTCGAAACTCATTTTGCGGATTAATTCCTCATCAATTTCGAGGAGCTCGCTGATTGTGTTTGCAGTAGTCCTGCTTTCGGGTTTTGGAATCGAGTACTCCTCGTCGAGGTACTGGTTCACCTTCACGTCAGCAGCGATGTTCATTGCAACTTTGAATAGCTCCTGCTCCCTATCCCCATAGAGGGATCCAGCTCTGATGTCGTGCTTCAAGAGAATGTGCATCGTCTCGTGGGCAAGGATGTATGGCATGTGGCTTGTGTTGTATTTAGAGAAGAGGTCAGGATTGATGTAGATCGAGATCCCGTCAGTCCATGCAGGGGACTGCACTTCTCTGCTCTCGTAAATCCATGTTCTCTTCAGAAATAGCCCGATCATGGGGGATTGGATAATCAGGGTTGCAATGCAGTCTTTTACAACAGTCTTCAGGTCCATTGGCGTCACCCTCACGCAGTGTAGGATGAGAGCACCTTTATCACGTCTTTTGCCATGGACTGCATCCTTCTGAGCAGCTCAAGCCTCTCCTGCTTCGGCATCATTACTAGAATCAGGACCAGAAACTCCCTTGATTTCTCTCCCATATACTTGAGAAGCCCGGAGTATTCTTCTGCCAGTGTCTTGCCACCAAGCTGTGCGATTGCGTCGGAAATCAGTATTTTATCATTCGTAGACAGCTTTTCGAAGTCCTCGGGAGACTTTCTGAGCTTCTCGAGCACCGCAGGGATGTCAATCTTCGTCTTCAGGAGAGCTGCAAACTTCACCCCGACTTCTTTTCCGAGGTGACCGATAACGGTTTCCTCGATGAACTCGTCGTCGCACTGCCCTTTGAGCTCGTGAAGAAGCACTGCGAGCGATGTCCAGCTTCTCGGCGTCGGGAAGTTCGTGAATCCATCGTCCTCTGCCGGGGGCTTTATGAAGTCAAAGGGATATGTCTTCAGATACGCATAGCAGAGCTTCTCCCATGCATCGCCGTACTGCCGCACCATGTAGTCCTTCCACTCATCGATGCTCGGAGCGGAGACAGTGTAGATCTTGCACCTGTTTCTCAGTGGCTTTGGCAGGGCTCTCGCAATTTCGCTCCACTCTGCGTTGTTGGAGGCCATGACTATCTTTATGTTCCTGGAGAGCTTTATCGTCCATGCAGCCTCCTTTTCCTGAATTATGCTGTAGAACATGCTCATCTGGTCGTCACGCTGAACGTTGCTGAGCTCGTCGATGAAGAGCACTCCATGGATGTCTTTCGCAGTCATTGCGAGGATCACTCTCGGCGGCACGTAGTCCACGAAAGCCCTGTCTGTGCCATTGGCAGTTCTCTTCTCGGGGTAGCTGAGCTCCTCAGGGTATACGTGGGGAGCTATGAGTCTGTAGTAGAGGTAGTATTTCTCGGGGTGGGCGAATATGTTTTCTGTCGTTTTCTCATCCGCTTCTCTGAGATCGACGAAAATCTTTCCAAACTTCTCGGCTTCTTCTTTCGCTTTTTGCATCACGATTTCTGTTTTTCCAACTCCTGGCGGGCCGACATACAGGGCCCTGTCTATCAGCCTGATACTTGTGCTTTTCACGCTATCACCCCACACAGAACGATCATATTAGTTTCAGTGTTTCATGATCTCGAAGAGTTCCTCGTCGTTGGGGATTGTTTCAAGGAGCTCTTTCATCTCGTATTTTTCCGCAACCGCGTAGATTCTCAGGAGTACGGCTGGCATAGAGTAGAAGTTTGTATGCTGTATGCGTTGAAGAAGTAGTTCCAGATCAGTTTTTGCCTTTTCGTCAGTAGTTTTTGAAAGCAGAGCTATAATTTTTGCAATTGCAAAGCTCTGCCAGGCTTTCAAACTGTCAAATCTTATTTTTTCCTCCATATTCAATCACCTCCACTGGGGTACTGAGGTAGAAAAGGGTTTTTAACTTTAAAAACAGATTAAAAGCATGAACATCTTTCTGCCTGCAATAGATGGTCTGGTTAAAAAACTGCAGGAACTTTCTGAGGAACTGAAAAAAGCAGGTGTTGACGTCGAAATTGGAGAAAAAGTCAGAATGAGTTCTGAAGCATTTCTTGGAGTGGTGTTTTATGAGAGCGATGAGCCTGAGATAATCATGCCTGCAGAGCAGAAGCTCATTGATGTCTTCGAAAAGCTGAGCCCGTTTGTTTTCACCCTTGTGAATGGAAAAGAGTTGAGAATAACATTTGTTCTGGACAGATATGCACGAGTTGCTTGTCCATTCTGCTCGGAGGAGTTACTGCTTTATTTCGGAGTCGGGGGGACCGTTTATCCTGCATGCTGCTCTTGCGGGGCCGAAATAGAGTATGTGGTTGGTGATCTGGCCGAGGAGCTTGCTTACAGGTTTGATCGTGTGGTGCAAGTCTCAAAGGACAAGTATATTGTAGACGGGACGAGTCTCGCAGTAGTCACTGAAGACAACGAGGAAGGTATCTGGAGTGGCTTCTTCTTCATGAAATGACTGACTGCACAATTCTGTTCTTCTTTTTCATTGTTTTTTCAAAAAGCCGGTTGTGTTTTCCGAAAAAAAGAAACTCTACTCTGCTCTGATAACCTTTCCAAACGGGAAGCAGGATTCCGGTGCACCGCCCTTGCAGACGACCCATATCGTCGTTATTTTCGGCGGGGTTTCAGGGAAGTCACCGTGACCGTCTGTGAGGTAGATTACGAGTTTGGCCCTCTTTTTTGCTGCCAGCTCGAATACTGGCCTGAAGTCCGTCCCTCCACCGCCTTTTGGAGTGAAGTTTCTTAGCTGATATTTGTTGCGTATCTCTTCAACTGTCTGTATCTGTGCATCGCTGCTCACAAGAGTTAGCTTTATCGAGCGGTAGTTCTTTACCAGCCATTCCACCTCTCCTAAGAACTCAGAGAGTAGCCTGTCGCTGATTGAGAGCGATGTGTCAATCGCAACAAGCGCTTCGAGGTGCTCGCTTTTCGCTATTCCGGGGAGAAACACGTTTTCTGGGCTCTTCTTGCTCGGTTTCTGGAAGGAGTAATCGTGGGGGATCATTTGAGTCAGGTAGCGTCTCAGGAGTGCTTTCCAGTTCACCTTTGGTTTCAGTGCCGCATCTACAAGCCTGTCAAATCCTGCAGGCGTTTTTCCGTGCATCTTTGCAAACATGTAAGCCTCGCTGAGCAGCTCTTGAGGACTCTTCTGGGGCTGGAGGCCTTCCGAAGCAATCCCTCCTTTCGAGGCACCCTCTGACTCCTTTTTCTGATCGTCTCTGTCTTTGCTACCGCAACTGCTCTCATCCTGCTCGCACTCATCTTTCGTGTCGTCGGAGAAGTACATGGTGTCCTCATTTTCATTGTAGTCATTTTCATCTATAGCGAAATCCCTGATTTCCCAGTAAACTTCCTCAGCAGACTTCCTCTCAGGATTCCACACCGCGTAATTCCTACCCTTGGCGTCCGTTAACTTCACGTACAGTTCCTTTGTTCCGGGGTCCTGTTTGGGCACTATCGCGCCCTGCTTCACTTCGATTACTCTTCCATCTGGCAGCCTGATTTTGTCCTTCCAAGCCGGCAGTTTGAAACCGTTGATGGTCAGGATTGCGTTGACAACTATGTCTTCAGCGATGTTCATCCTGCTGTAGTATTGTTTGTCCTTTTCACCTCCAAGTGCCTTTCTGGCCTCTTTCGATCTTTTTGTGTGCCCAAGCAGGTAGTGCAGCAGTTCATGGCACAGTACAGCCATCAGCTCTTCATCGTTCAGCTTTTTCACGAACTCGGGGTTGTAGACTATCTTTGGACCGGGCGGCTTCGACTCATTTTTGCTGGCGATCTGAACATGCATTAGCGCGTAACCGAAGAAGGGCTTCTCTCTCAGGAGTTGAATTCTTGCCTTTATGATTTTTTCCTTTATTTCCTTATTCGCCATTTTATCTGCAAAAAAACTCATGTGAATCACCTCCACCGGGGAAATGGGTGAAAATCAGAGCAGGAGCGTGAACATCTCCTCTCTGTCTAGCTCGTATAGTCTCATTGTGGGGTCAAAAAATCCTTTTTCATTGCACGGACCGAGCCAGATATACCGGAAATCTTCATGGTCGGGGATCCAGGAGAGCGATCTCAGAAGGAAATGCCTGTCAAAGAGTTTTATTATAGCTTCATGGTCGCTCAGCCTTTTCAGAACTTTAACGCAGGGCGATACCAGAAAACCGGTCGAATTTTTCAGTTCGTCCACGACTCTTTTGACGTGTTCTTTTTCACTGTCCGGGATCCTGCTGACTGTGATAGCCTTGCGGAGATGTATCCTCAGCCTTTCCATCTCTTCATCGACATCTTGCCATCGTGAATGTGTCTCCTTCTCGCAGACCTGAATTACGAGCACGACCCTCGTGAACGGTTCCTCGGGATGCTGTTGTGAGAGGATGGTAATTCTTCTCGGATTGGTTTCTGCGACTTCTTCGGTGATTGGGATTGCCAGCCTTCTCAGTCCATCGGAGTCAAGTTCTCTCATTTCCATCACCTTGAGGGCTTAGAGCAGGTAGAGCAGGGCTTCCTCCTCATCCAGCTCGTAAAAGTATCCCATGGGCAGAGTTGGAAAAATGTCGTCTCTCACCAGGAAGAAGTAGTAGTCTGCCTTTAGCTCTGAGATGCGGTGCGGCATCTCCACGAGAAAAACTTTGCCGAGAAGGCTCGCTACAACCTCGCTGCGGCTCAGTTTCTTCAGGATTCTGACTGTAACTCCTATCTTG
>CAZZIT010000214.1:0-5138 GCA_964654365.1 uncultured archaeon | reverse complement strand
TTTTCTTTTAATTCTCACGGCGACGATAGTACTAGCTATAAAGCTTTTGAAGCTCAGGTTCAACGCGAAGAGGGTCCTCTTCCTATCTATTCTTGTCTCAACTTTGAGCTTTCTCTCCTTTGCAATTTCAGGAAGCTTTTCCGGATCTTTTTTCCTTCTCCTCGCCGTCACTTACTTTTGCTCCGAAAGAGGCTTAGTTTTATCAGCAATCACATCATCGATCCCGTTTCTGATCCTCGAACCGAAGTCAATCATCGTCCTGATTCTTTCAACAGCTCTATTTTTTGCCTACCTTCGAATTTTGGGCGTCAGCATAGGGAATTCAACTCTAAGAGAATTCGTTGAAAGCTTCGTGAAATTCTGGCTCACAAATAAGCCCGAATATGCGGAAGAAATCTTGAAAAAAAACGCCGAACTTTTTAAAGGGAGGTTGAGATGCCTGAAGCTCAACGATTTCAAAGTTATAGCGACCGATTTTCATCCTGGACCATTCAGAAACGTCGGTGGAGCCAGACTCGTTAATATTTTGAATTCCCCCGATTCTGTCTATCTGCACTCGCCCACATCTCACGAAAGAGATCCCGTTTCCGAAGACGATTTGAGAATTATTCGCGATGCTTTAAAGTTCGAATTTACTGAAATATTTCCAATGAAGCCTTTTGAGCTCGAAAGCGAGAACTTTAAAATTTTATGCTTTCCATTTGATAAAATAAAGCTTATACTCGTTAGCGGAAAGAGGAGAATTGACGACTTCACTTTGGACTCGGCAAACTTCGTCGTGGATTGCCACAATGCGAACTTCTTTGGGGATCTTAGCGAGAGCGAGATTGAGGAAATCCGAGAACTCGTCAGGAGAGCGGAAATGATGGAGAATGAAAGAGTGGATTCAGTAACGGGTTCATTTATAAAGCTGAAAGCGGAGAGTGAGAGTATTTCCAGCTACATTTCTGCAATTCTACTCGACTACGGATTCGAAAAATACGCAATAGTTATCTTCGATTCCAACAACATCGATCTGCAATTCAGGAAGCTCGTAGAAGAAAGATTTGCTGATTTGGGCTTCAAGGCGATTGTTTGCTCCACAGACAACCATTCAAAAACGGGAATTAAGGTCAGGGAATCCTACAAACCTGCAGGAGCTTGTAAGGAGGACTATGAATACCTAAAACTTCTGCTTGAGGAGAGCAAAAACGTTAAATTTGAAAATATTCGATTTTTCTATTCAGAGTCAGCAGCAGAAGTCAGAGTGCTCGGCAAGGTATTGAAGGAGATCGAATCTGTGGCTGGTAGGAGTGCAGGATACGTATATCTGTTCTTTATTTTTACGTTTTTGGGCTTTATATTTTCGCTCTTCTCGAAAGCTATTTAGTCAATGATGCTGAACTCAAGTGGGTGATGGTCGTGGAGGAGTTGAGAGAACTGCTCAGGGAAGACTACTATGTGATAAATGCGGAAGAGACGATTTCAAAGCTGATTCCGCTAATAGATAAGTTCGGAAAGGACAGAGCGCACGCGATACTGGTGGAAGAGGATGGAAAGATCCTTGGCGTCGTGAGGGAGAAGGATCTCCTCAGGGGAAGAGCTCTGAAGAATCCGCATGAGACCAAAGTTAGATCGATGCTCGTGAGAACGGGGATAATTCCAATGTCAGAGCTCACAGCTGAAAAAGTCGCAAGAAGATTCGTGGAGGACATGACTCCCTTCGTGGTCGTTTCTGAAAACGGAAAATATGGCGTTATATATATAAATGATTTTATCAAATTCATAAAAGACCGATTTAAGGGTGTTAAGGTTAGAGACCTAATGAGCGAGGAATTCATTACTGTCAAGCGATTCGACACGGTGGCGAAGGCTCTCTCGCTGATGAAGAAGAATGGAGTGGACAGAGTAATCGTTATAGATGAGAAGGGCAAGGTTATAGGCGTTCTTACAGGTAAGGACGTTATAGACAGGGTTATCGCACCAAGAAAGAGGGCAAGAATGGGAGATTTCAGTGGAGAAAAGGAGCAGACTCTCTCGATAATGGTCGAAAGTGTCATGAGCGCTCCACCAATATGCACAAAGGCGAGCGACAGCGTCTCTGAAGCGATCGACCTGATGGCGGAGAACAGAATTTCAAGCATCGTCGTTGAGAGGGAAGGCATTCCAGAGGGTATTCTGATGAAAAGAGACGTTTTAGAGTTTTTCCTTAAGTCACAGGAAAAGAAGGAGCTGAGCGTTGAGTTCATCACTCAGAACATAGCCCCGGATGAATTCGAAAGAGAGGAGATCATCAGGGACATCGAAAGATTCATGCGGAAGTACAGGGACTTCCTTGGAGAGACGCACGTTTATATCTACCTGAAAAAGCAGAGAGTCCACTTCAGGGGGCTTCCCTTGGTTGCGGCGAAGGTCAGGATCTGGAGCACAAAAGGGCTCTTTATAGCAAGCGGGGAGAGCTGGGGGATTGAATACGCAATTCACGTTGCTCTCGAGAAGCTCGAGCGAGAAGTGCAAAAGGAAAAGGATTTAAGCGAAGAGGAAAAGCTCGAAAAGGTTGCTTACGAGTTTTTCGAGTGATCAAGTCTTATTTTTATACTTTCTGCGTGGTATTTCAGCCCCTCAGCTTCTGCAAGCCTTGCAACAGCATTTCCAAGCCTTTTAATCGTTTCCGGAGTTAGCTGCTGGAATGTAATAGACTTCATGAAGCTCTCAACCGTCAGCCCGCTGTAGATCTTAGCGTAACCTGAAGTCGGAAGCACGTGGTTCGTGCCTGCTGCATAATCACCCATTGCAACACCAGAAAAGTCGCCTATGAATACACTGCCAGCGTTTTTCACTTTTTCGAGGTATTTCTCTGCATTTCTGCAGAAGATTGCGAGATGCTCAGGAGCGAATTCGTTCGCGATCTTAATCGCCTCATCGATATCCCTTACGAGTTCCAAAGCCAGATTTGGTTCACTCAGCTTTCCGTATACGATCTTCCTTACCTCATCCGCAATCCTTTCAGAAGTCGTCAAAACTACTGCGATTGCCAGGGGATCGTGCTCCAGCTGTGCCAAGCAGTCGTAAGCGATGAACTCAGGATTTGCCGAGTCGTCAGCGATGACAAGTATCTCGGAAGGCCCTGCGGGCATGTCAATCGCGACATCCTTGGAAACGAGCATTTTTGCCGCCGTAACGTACGCGTTTCCCGGGCCAACGATCTTCTGAACAGCCGGAACGCTCTCGGTTCCGTAAGCCATGGCAGCAATTGCCTGTGCGCCTCCGATGGAATATATCTCGTCAAATCCGGCGATATCGCACGCGACGAGTGTTAGTGGATTCACTTTACCTTCAGAATTTGGAGGTGTGCACGCAATTAGCTTTTCCACGCCCGCAATTCTTGCGGGAATTCCCGTCATTAGGGCTGTAGAAGGATAGCTTGCCCTTCCGCCAGGGATGTAGGCTCCCACCCTTTCGAGGGGCGTGTAGATCTTTCCCATCAAACAGTCCTCGAATCTGATCTTTATCTCCCTTTCAACGCTCGTGAGCATGTGAAATCGCTCGATGTTCTCCTTGGCAATCTCGAGAGCATCGATGAGCTCGTCTTCAACTTCATCGTAAGCATCGTCGATTTCCTTTTTCCTTACCCTGAGCCTCTTCAGTTCTACGTTGTCAAACAGCTTCTCATACTTGATCACTGCTTTATCTCCGTTTTTCCGCACGTCCTCAACGATCGGCCTGACATTCTCAATGAATTCCTCCAAATCGACCCTCTTCCTCAAACTACTTAAGTCCATGGCTATCCCTCAATTTCTCGAAAAAGGCATCGATTGAACCGTATTTAAAAACGATCCTCATGTACAGATCCTCCAGAACCCTGCTCGATGCACCCCAAACAAGCTCATTGGCGCACTCGAAATTCGGGCCCCAGTCGGCAACCCTTCTCGACTTCAAAACTCTCTCGAGACTGTCGACCAAGACCTTGCTGACCTCTCTGCTGTCAGGTCTGAATTCTCTTTCGTCCGTGACGCCAACGATTGGGCTGAGGGGAATTCTGTACTCTCGAACTTCCCGGGACTTCAAAAAACCCAAGATCTCTATCTTTCTCCTGTCAACGCCAAGCTCCTCTTCGAATTCCCTCAGTGCAGTCTCGACCGCACTTTCACCTTCCTCTCTCATTCCACCGGGAAATGCGACGTGCCCCGCACTTCTCTTAAGGTTCTCCCCCCTCTTTATCATCACTATCTTTGGCTCTCTGCAATCTAAAATTGGAACGAGCACAGCGGCCATTACTTCTCCGTCCAATTCCGGGCTTAGTATCTCTTTCAGCATTATTCTGAGCACGCTCCATCTCTGAGCAAGAATATATAAGATTTTAGGCTTCCATTTCTAAACATCTTGGTTTTTCGAGCAAGTTTGCTTAGGAAACAGATTTATATCCTGCGAACTAATTTCTACGAGATGGCCCGGATGGGGTAGCGGCTATCCTCTGGGACTGTGGATCCCAGGAGGCGGGTTCGAATCCCGCTCCGGGCCCTCATTCTGCTGTCTCATTTGGATCTCTCAAGGGGAAACCAGAATGCTTAAAAAATCCCTTAAGTAAGGGATCTGTGCGATACAGTTACGAGCTCGATGAAATTCCACCAGTGACCGAGCTTGTGATCATAGGCCTTCAGTGGCTGGCGGTAATAGCTTCAATTCTCATCGTCGGTGGAAGACTCGTGGCGGAGATGCACTACGAAGACTCTTTAGAAAAAACAGTATACTTGCAGAAAATTTTCTTCATCGCAGGTCTAACTCTTTTGGCCCAGGTCTTCTTCGGTCACCGCCTTCCTCTTGTCGCTGGCCCCTCTGCTGTTCTCATGGTCGGGATCTATGCAAGCCTTGAGAGCGGATTTGAGGCGATTTACACTGCCATCGCAGCTTGTGGCGCACTATTATTTGTTTTCTCGATCACCGGAAAGCTGAACCTGCTGAGGAGATTTTTTACAGAGAACATCGTTGCTGTTGTCCTCCTTCTCGTTGCCTTGGCGTTGAGTCCGGCTGTGATCGAAATGCTGACTCAAAAGAATGCATTTTTCAACCTTCTATTCTCAATAGCTTTCCTTCTATTCCTTTTCGCAATCGGGCGAAGGCTGAAAGGCTTCTGGAATTCGAGTCTGATAATATTGGGC
>CAZZIT010000213.1:0-6364 GCA_964654365.1 uncultured archaeon | reverse complement strand
GTTGCTGTTCCTTTTCCTTATCTTTACCCATGTTGTCGTTCCTGTCTTGCCCATGAATTGTGCTCTAATCTCAACTTAAAAACTTTGCCTTTGAGTCAAGTGACGTCTCCACATTAAAGTTTGCATCTTGCTACCTCTGCTGCAAGGCTCCCCTGTTTCAACAATCCTTTCGGAAATCGTAAGGCTATCGAATTCCGGTTTTCTCCATTATAATCTGCATAGCCTTTTTTTCCATTTCTCCACCGCACTTCTCGATGATCTCGTAGCAATCCCTGATCTTTTGTTCGAGCGCGGGACTTCGGTTTTTAACGAATCTTGTAGCATGAACGAGTGCTTCGATAACAGCATTGAATCCCCTGTTAACCGCTCTCACTTCCTCTCGAATTATACTCCCTCTGAGGAGTCGAAGCTCTGCAAAAAGTCCTTTGAGCTTAACTTCGAACTCGCAGTAAGCTAAGGCATCCTTTATCACTGGAGGGTCAAGGCTCTCAAAGAACTCTTCTCCGAGATCATCAAAGGCGGATATTGCGAAGATCAGAGGATCCTGAACAATGTTTGCCACAAAGAAACTCCCCTTCTCTACGTTATCTCTTGTGTGCGACGCGTATAGCTTGGCTTTTGCCCTTAGGCTATTTTCGTCTTCGACTATTATCCCAATTGGAGCCGTGTTCAGCTTTTCTCCCTTAGTTACAGCTACAACCTCATTTATTCCATTCCGCAGTCCGAAATCCCTTAGCCTCAACCTTCCACCCCTCCGAAAGCGCGAGATGGATTGAGCTTGCAACAAGGTCTGCAATGGTTCCGGGGTTTATCTTTTCCCGTATCAGGAACTCATCGAGTTTTTTGAACTCCTCGAAATTCTTAGACTCAAAAGTCTTTTTTGCGAGCTTCATAACGCTTTTCGCAACTTCCAATCCTCTTTTTGCGATTATCAGGCTGTCAGGGTACTCCGACAGGAGCTTGTGGTATAAAAGAACGATCGTCTCGTTCACATCGTTTTCAGAGCTCAGAATGAACTCCGCTCCACTCATGCTAACTGGATATCCCTCAGTGAGTTCCTTTGCTATAAGGTTCTCCTTCGGTGAAAGCCTCATCCACTCGTAAACGTTCATTTTTTCCCTTATTATTTTAAAAAGCGTCTTCTCATCTCCAAGAGAAAGTCTTTCAGCCTTAAGAACCCTCGGTTTGCAGAGCTGAAACGCCTTGAATATGTTTACGGAGTCTCTGAAGCTCGTTTTTTTCAAGAAATCAATCGAATTTCTGGGGTATTCCTCTAATCTCGATTCCCATACAGCCACCAGAGGAAAAAGCAGGAGAAACGCTCCGAAGTGGACGTTCGTATCCACTCCAAATTCCCTGCTTTTATCGATTGCCTGAATGATATAGAGCTTTTTGCGCTTCGCAGTCTTCAGGAAGTACGGAAATGCCGAAGCCGCGGAGATTAGAAAGTGCTCGTAACGAAGGTCTTCGAAGTCATGCTCTCTGTCCACATTACCAGATTTTGGGTTTGCTGAGACCTCCAAGAGCAAAGAAAGTACTGCAGAGGATGCAGAATCCTCTGGAGACCTAAACATAAAAAATTACTTTAATTTCTCTTCAATGAGATATGCAAAGCTTTCGTAGCTCTTGTAACCCACAACCATTTCGCCGTTGATGAAGAAGGTCGGCGTGCCAGTTACTCCGTAGCTCTTGGCATCCTCAACATCTTTCTCGATCTCTTCACGGTACTTTTCGGAATCCAAGCACTCTCTGAACTGCGTCGAATTCAATCCGAGTTCTTCGGCGTAGCTGTAGAAGAGAGTCTCGTTGGATTTCCATTCATTTTGCCTCTCGAAAAGCATATAGTGATACTCCCAGAACTTACCCTGCTCCAGGGCACAGTTTGCGGCCATAGAAGCTTTGTATGAAGACTCTCCAAGCACGGGGAAGTCTCTGAAGACAAGCTTTACGACGCTTCCGTAATTCTCGATGATCCTTTTCTCAGCCTCTATCGCAAATCTTGCGCAGTGGGAGCATGCGTAGTCCGAGAATACTATTATAATGACCTTGGGATTTTCAGCACCTATCCAGGGATCGTCGTCTGCGCTTACATTCACTAGCTCTCTCTCAAGGCTCATAAAGTAGTCTTCCAGAGCTATCTTCTTTCCATCCGCGGATATGTAGTACCTCGCAGTTGTCAGAGTTCCGCTGCTGTCGTAGAATTCGAGTGTAACCAAGTAAAATTCCCCTGCACTCGTGTAATTCGTCGCTCTTACGCTAATATTTGGATAGGACATCTTTACCTGTCTGTTTATCTCCTGCAGAGTCTTGTTCAGGTTCTTTGAAAAGTCCTGCGGCTGTTCACCATTCTGCGTCGCCTGCATCAGACTTAAAACCGAAAAGCATGCCACAAAGCCTATAACCAATCCTGCGGCGAGGAATGCCAAATCCCTTGCGTTTTTCATGCGCTTAATTGGGTTGCGTCCATATATACTTTATCCAAGAATTGCTGATAAAAATTTAGGAGATGAACCTTTCCAGCCTCACGAGGAACTCCGAAATTCTCTCTCTCGAGGTTGCGTAGCTCAGCCTGACCCAATTCTTAAAGGCAATTCCAAAGGCGGAGCCGGGCGTTAGGGCTACGAATTCCTTCCTGAGAAACTCTTCGCAGAACTCATCCCCATCTCTGCCCACGTTCATGAATATGTAGAACGCACCCTTCGGCGGAGCGTAGCTTATATCGAGCTCGTCGAGTTTTTTCATTATCATGTCCCTTCTCGCCCTGAACTCGGAGACCATCTGTTTTATGAAGCTCTCGTCCATTTTTAGCGCTTCCAGAGCTGCGTACTGAACGAAAGAAGTCGGATGGCTTACGGAGTGGGACTGCATGACGTTCATCTTCTCGATGATCCATTTTGGAGCGACAGCGTAGCCAAGCCGCCAGCCCGTCATCGAATATGTCTTTGAGAATCCGTTTATCGTGATAGTTCTTTCAAACATTCCGTCGAAGCTTGCAAGGCTGTAGTGTGTTCCTTCGAAGATTATCTTCTCGTAGATCTCGTCAGACATTACGAGCAGGTTCTTGTCCACCGCGAGATCTCTGATCTTTTTCAGAAATTCTCTACCATAGACTACGCCGAGCGGGTTGCTGGGAGTGTTTATTACGATCATCTTCGTTTTTGAGCTTATGTAATCTTCAACCGGGGCATCGCCGAAGTCCTCGCTGTGCGGAACCCAGATTGGCCTCCCTTCTGCCATGAGAACGCAAGCCTCATAGCTGACCCAGGATGGGTCGAGTAAGATCACCTCATCTCCCTCCTCGATCAGGCACATCATCGCCTCAAATATCGCGTACTTCGCCCCGGGAGTTACGATAACGTTATCAGCAGCCGCTGGAACTCCGTTTTCTTTTCGCATCTTTTCAGCGATTGCATTTAAAAGCTCTGGGATCCCTTTGGTCGGCGTGTAGAACACCTTCCCTTCATTCATTGCCTTATAAGCTGCATCTATTATTCTCTGGGGCGTCTTGAAGTCTGGCTCTCCAACGCTCATGTCGACTACGTCCTTTCCCTCCTTCGCGAGCTGCTTTGCCATTGTCGAAATCCGCAGGGTGGCTGAAGGCTTCACGGAGTCAACTCTTCTTGCCGAGTTCATAGTCTCTCAACCTCTTCACCAGCTTTACCGCAGCCTCCACTGCGCGCTTCGCGTAGTCAACCCTTTCGGCAGCAGCAACTCTCCCCATTCCCGGACCGCTTATTCCGAGTGTCACGGGCTTCCCATACTCGATGCTGAGATCTACGATTTTCCTCGAAGCATGCTGGGCGACGATTTCATCGTGCTCGGTCTCGCCCTCGATCACGCAACCTATTGCGACGACTGCGTCAACGTTTCCCTTTTCAAGCATCTTTTTTATCGCTATCGGGATGTCAAAAGTTCCTGGGACACGAATTATCTCCGAAACCTCAGCTCCAAGAAATTCTGCGTGTTCTTTTGCAAGGATCTCCATCATGTAGGTTATATCCCTGTTGAATTCTGAAACCACGAATCCGAGTTTTATCTTTTGCTCCATGCCCTTGCATCTGCATCGGGTTTTTAATGTTTGCCGATTCGACTTTTTATGGAACCCCTTCAAGCGTGCGTAGGGCGTTTGGGTGCCTATTTGCGGTGAAATGAGGTTTTTAATAGGTTATTTTGGGTTTGGCTAAAAAAAGAGCCGATAAAACGTTTTTCCAGAGCTTGATCGCATTTTTCGAGAAAATGGGTGGATATTAAAGTCCGAGAAGGTAAGTCTTTCTTGTATAACTTGGCGACCAATCGCAGGAAGCTATCCGCGAAGGGCGATTGTATACTATTTTAAGTATTTAATTTTTAATCCGAATCTGTCTTAAAACAGCCCGAATCTGGTTTGGATGGATAATAATTAAACTCGTCTCCCGTGGCTTGTTTATACCATAGAAAAGCTTAAATACTCTGATGCTTCCAAATTGATCGGTGCAAGAAGATGTTCGGGACGGCTGATCTGGAATTGGCTGGATATCGACAGGGCTCGAGTAGAGCGGGCGGCTTGAATCTGCTCTCTGAGGGCAGACTTTTGCCGAGAAAGGTCTTTTTCACCTCCGGCGTCGGAAAACATAGAGATGCGCTTGTTAGCTTCGAGCTCGCACTGAGGGATGCAGGAATCGAAAAGTTCAATCTCGTAACGGTTAGCAGCATATATCCGCCAGGATGCGAGATGGTAAAAAAGGAGGACGGATTGAAGGAGCTCTATCCAGGGCAGATCGTCTTCTGCGTCATGTCAAGGTTTACGAGCTGTGAGAAGGGCAGGAAAATATTCGCCAGCGTCGGAGCTGCGATTCCCGACACTCCGACTTTGAACGGATATCTGACCGAATACCACGGCTACTGCAACGGTGAGGAAGGGAAGCATGCGGAAGAAATGGCTGCATACATGCTCAGGACCGCATTCGACATCGAGCCCGCGAAGACCTTCAACGTTACCGCTACTGCAGAGGTGGATGAGTACACGACAGTAGTCGCAGCTGCGGTTTTTGTGATCTGAAATGGAACACACGGCTCCCATAGAAGTCTCGAACAAGAGCTTTGCCGAGCTTTTAACTTCGATGGCTAGAACAGGTTTTCAAGGGAGAAGACTCGGCTTAGCTTTTGAAATCTGGCTCGAAATGCTGAAAGAAGAGCGCTTGACAATTCTGATGGGCCTGGCTGGAGCCATGGTTCCCGCTGGAATGAGAAAAATCCTTACATGGATGATCAGGAACAGATACGTCGACGTTCTGGTTTCAACGGGAGCGAACCTATTCCACGATCTGCATGAGGCCCTTGGATTTAAGCATTACCTGGGTAGCGATTGCGTGAACGACGAGGAACTGTACAGAGAGGGCATCGACCGAATCTACGATGTATTCGCCTATGAAAAGGAATTTAACAGGCTTGATTTCCTCCTATCCGAGATCTTCGCGGAGTCCGAGGGTGTCTTCAGTTCGAGGGAAATCATTGAGAGGATCGCCGAAAAAATAAGGGGGGACGCAAAGGAAGACTCGATAGTCCTTTCGGCCTACGAAGAAGGTGTCCCGATCTTCTGCCCGGCGATTGCTGACAGCTCCATTGGCATCGGCGCATCTCTTGCAAGTAAAAGGTGCGTGGTTGACACGATCAGAGACGTGGAAGAGCTGACGGAAATTGTTGCGAAGTCGGAGAAGACGGGGGTTGTTTACATCGGGGGAGGGGTTCCAAAGAACTTCATCCAGCAAACAGAAGTAGTGGCTAAACTGAAAGGCTACGATGTCGAAGGGCATGACTATGCAATACAGATAACCACGGACTCGCCTTACTTTGGCGGATTAAGCGGCTGCACCTTTGAAGAAGGAATCAGCTGGGGTAAAATAAACTCCAAGAGCAGAAAAGTTCAGGTTTTTGTTGATGCAACGATCGCTTTGCCAATCTTAGCCCACGGGCTAATTGGGGCGAAGAGAAAAGCTTATCCAAATTTTTCTTTTGGGGAGGAAGTTAGAGTCAGCTACTCTCCGAGGGTTTAGACAGAGCCCGTTCGATTGCCTTTTCAACAGCCCTTTTATGGGCATAAGCTGCCCGATGTATTCCTCCCGTGAGCCCCCTTGAAGCTACACACGGGAAAATCTGGGTGTAATAACCTGCCTTCGACGGTGCCTCTTCGATTCTCAATCCCCTTATTTTTTCCGCAACGTAGAAAGTCGAACCGCAGAAGGAAGACCTTTTGACTTTAATGTCCTTTATCACTCCCCCTTCGACCTCTATTTCGAACTCAGGCCCGCCGAAGAGCTCGAAAAACGGATGATTTTCGATCTTCGGAGTAGCGCAGCAGATTTCATCCCAGAACACCCTAACTCCG
>CAZZIT010000212.1:0-2081 GCA_964654365.1 uncultured archaeon | reverse complement strand
GCCTCCTCAATTTTTCTCGAAATTTCGGCTGACGGCTTTAGATCTCTTTTGAGCTTCACGTTTTTGCAGAAGTCGTCAACGTAGACGAAGAGTTCCTCCCCTCCATACTCGAATAAGGCCCTCTCGTCCCCCTTTTTGAGTATCGAGAAGGGATAGAGTTTGCATGCAATGGGCTTCGAGTTCCCCAAGGAGCAGAGAGTTCCCTTCTGGAAGGAGCAGAGCTTTCCGAGCTTCTTTATGTAAAACCTTCCGGCTCTCTCCTCGATCAGCCCAGTCCCCCTGAGCTTTAGATATTCGTATGCCCTCAGCCTTACTCGATACTCCTTGCAGCAATTGCCGCACGCATCGCAGTGCCATGAAGCGACAAACCTCCATGGCACGTGCATAGCGAAAGTGGGGCTCTGAATTTAAACTTCTTGTTCTGCATGCTGCCATAGATAGAGTTTTATTTTTCTCCGTAGACCTAGAGCATGGAAAAAAGGATTAAGGAAAATTTGCTCGCCGATGAGATAGGGCAGATCGCCGAGAAAGACCTGGATTTTGCTGAGAAGCTTGCTGAGAGCATTCAGGATAGCGAAGCAAGGGTCATGGCCTTTCTTAACCTTTACAAGGTATCAAAAAAGAACGAATTCGTTGAAAAAGCTTTGAAAGCTGCCAAGAGCGATGAGGACTTCCTGAGAATAGTCGATGTCTGCGGTATTGACGTAGTGGAGTCGATCAGTGACAGCTACAGGAAAGATTTAGCTTACGCTTCTCTTTTCGAAAGAACAGGCAGTTTAGAGTATCTTGAAAGGATCTCAGACGAGAAAATATCCTCTGCGAGTATGAAGAGAGTCTCGGAAAAGCTCTCTTTTCCGGAAAGCCTTGAATTTGCAAAGAGCATTCCAGATCCCTACTATAGATGTCTCGCTCTCGTGCAGATTTCGGAGAAAGAAGGGATTGACTTGAGAAGCGAGATCGAGGAGTCACTCAACGAGGTGGAGAATCTCTGGCTGCAAAAATGGCTGCGGGCTCGAGTGAGCGAAAAATTAAAACGGTGATGCCCATCAGACGAAGTGGGGAATCGCATTCGTAATACTTGCACTCCTGATCACACCGTTGCTCTTCCCGTTCACGCTCCTTTACTCTGTCCCGCTTCTCAGCATAGGGCTAACGTTAATCTTATTTAGGTGTAGGGAGGAAATCATAGAAAAACCCTTGAGGTGGAAGAATGGGAGAGATCATCGTTACGACCACGGACTTCGTTCTCGGCTACGAGGTTGAAAGGGTGCTCGGCGTGGTCTTTGGAAACACTGTGAGGGCAAAGCACATAGGTAAGGACATTTCTGCTCTGTTTAAGAACATAGTTGGCGGTGAAATTCAGGAATACACGGAAATGCTGGCCGATGCAAGAAAGGAGGCGCTTAACAGGCTAATAAAGGCTGCAAAAGATCTTGGGGCTGATGCCGTGATAAACGTTCGTTTTACAACCTCTCAGACAATGGCCGGGGCAGCAGAGCTCCTTGCATATGGAACTGCTGTTAAGCTGAAAAAGAAGCCTTAGCTCAAACTCAAGAAAACGTTAAATTCTTGTAGCAGTATAGCATCGGCATGAGGAGGTCATTGCTCGACATTCTTGCATGTCCTAAGTGCAAGTCTGATCTCGAGCTCGAGGTTCTCGAGGAAAATGAGGAGGAAATAGTCACTGGAAAGCTTATTTGCAGGAAATGCGGCGTTTTTTATCCGATAGAAGAAGGGATACCCAGCTTTCTGGTGTAGCTATGAAATTCATCGTCGTCACTGGAGGAGTGATGAGCGGACTAGGCAAGGGGATCACAGCTGCCTCCATAGGCAGGCTCCTCGTCGACTTGGGGTATCGAGTTGTGCCGATAAAGATTGACCCCTACATAAACATCGATGCGGGCACGATGAATCCACTCCAGCATGGCGAGGTCTATGTGCTAAAGGATGGCACCGAGGTCGACCTAGATCTTGGTCATTACGAGCGCTTCATCGGCTTAGAGCTTACAGGAGAGCACAACATAACCACTGGTAAGATCTACAGGCGCGTTATCGAGAAAGAAAGAAGGGGAGAGTATCTG
>CAZZIT010000211.1:0-15477 GCA_964654365.1 uncultured archaeon | reverse complement strand
GCCTGTATTAAAGTCTGCCCGACGATGGCTCTTTATTTTCCAATATAGACCTTTCGAGGAGCTCCAGATACGAGAGGCGAATGCTCTCATCTCTTGAGTAGCCAAGCATTCCAGCGATCCTGAATATCTCCTCCTTTTTTTCAAGTCCTCCCTCGACCTCGATTTCGATGAAATCTCCGAGCCCTTCGACAGAGTCAACGCAGATTATCGCCCCTTCAAGCCTATAGATCTTTCTGCGCTTTTTAACTGTTCTGAACTTCTTGAAGCCCAGAAACTCGAAAAGCCTTAATGTCTCATTAAAGCTGCTGACCTCGACATTCACTTCTTCCCTGCTCTTCGTCTCGGCATCAATCTTTGGGCCCTTGTACGTGACCTTTATCCTTTTCTCCTGCCTTATGCGCAGAGCCTCATCCGTTTTTGCGAAATCCCTGCAGGGATGGCTTAGGTAGACATCAATTTCTTCCTTGTCTTCATACAGTCTTGCTATCCCCTCGATCTTCTCCAAAACTCCTTCCTTCAGCCTGAACTTTGCCTCCACCTCCATAGAATTGCTTCCCATTTGGCCTTATAACCCTACCGTATATAAACTTCAGAACAAAAAGCGGTTGATTAGCTCAAAACCAAGAATGCAGGAAACGGTCAGAATTGAAGCCCATAAAATTGCTCCTACAATGATCCATCTCATCAAAAATGAGACCCAACCCCATCGATCCGTAGCTGTCCCATACTTTCTGAATGCTTTTCCTTGGTCTAAAAAAGCTGTACTTTTTTATAAGCAATTCAAGCAAATTTTTGCTCAAAAGCAGAACAACGAATCCACCGAAAATGGCTCCGGTTGCCGATGAAGTGGCTATTAGCAATGGATGGAGCTCGAGAGTAAAAACAGCAGGTATCGCTACCCATAGTTCCAAGGAAGCGAGAAAAAAATGATTAGCAGGTTGACAGCAGTTTCCATACTTGATCCCTCAACCACAAATTTTGATGTGATGGATTAAAAATTTTTGCAGAATGAGATTCGCAGCAGACAAGAGCGGTTGTACTGATAAAATATGGTGCCATGGTTTGCAGCTTTTGGTTAATAAAGACCAAAGAGCCCTAATAAACGGCTTTAAATGCAATTAAAATGCAAAATGATACACTGCTATTTTCGAAATAGGCATCAAAGCTGAGCTCGAATTTTTCAAAGAACATCTAAGCTCCTGAGGAGGCAAACTTGAATATTTTTCTGAGCCGTCCGAGAAAAACCTTATAATCCCACAAAGATAAGATCCCTTAAGCTGGGGTTGCCGAGTGGTAAGGCGACAGCCTGCTAAGCTGTTGGGCTTTGCCCGCGTGGGTTCGAATCCCACCCCCAGCGCTTCGTTAACGGCTTAACCCAATCCAAACTCTTCAATGAATTCTCTAATCTTCTGGTATTTTTCCAAGAATCTGAAACCCTTGTCGGTCAGCGAGTAGTACTTTCTGCCCCTCCTGTCATAGATCTCACGAACGAAGCCCTTGGCAACCAGTTCGTTTATGTACTCGTTAAAACTCTGCGTGGAAAGGTTTGAAAATCTTAGCAGCCTTGTAGGTAGAATCGAATTGTTGTGATCGAGAATCGTTTTAAGAATGTCGTGTATTATTTCCAGTCGATCTCTCTTCCTCATAGCTCATCCAACTTTTTTAAGTATTCTGTAGGCTATGTAGGCCAATATTAAACTCGATGCGAGGTAAAGGCAAACTCTTACTTCTAAGGCAGTTCTAAACACAAGTACTAAAACGTTCAAAATCCAGAAAACAAAGAGCAGGAGATACAGAGGGTAAATCCCTCCCCAGAAGGACTTTCTAACCTCCGAAGCCCTGTAGGCAGAGTATATTGCAATCGCGAGCAGGAAAAACAGTGCAATTTGCGAGATCACGAGTAACTCGAAAGATCTGAAAAAAGTGATCACGAGCGCGACCGTTATTGCGAGTAGATGCATCAAGGCTTCGCTCAGATCAAATTCATCCCACACCAGACTGAAGGAGAGATACAGTATTGAAAGAGAGCCGAAATAAACGAGCAGAAAACCACTCAGCACCGCAATTGTTCTAAAATCCACTAAAAGGGCTTGTGGTGGAATTTCGAATAACACTCCCCAGGAGATGAGTAAGTAAAGCAAGCTTCTCGAAAAATATGCGAGACCGAGAAATAAAAATGAATTTCTGAAATATCTCACGCTCTTCTCAGCCGTGAGCTCGTATATTTCCTTGGTTTTGAGATGTATGAGGGAACAAAGAATGAACACGAAGATGAAGTAGGCTGCCTCCGTGGCCAAGAGCTCGAGCATAAAGCGGGGCATACCGAAAGCTTGCATAACAACTTTATAAATAATATGGAATGAAGATCCATCCGTGGACCTTCACCGCCTGCCTATCCTTCTGACCAGGACGTAGAGACCAATGAGTGCCGATGCGATGATCGCCATGCCAAGGAATGTTGCGTATCCCTTCTCTTGCACCACGACCGTGATTCTGTCTGTAGTTGAAGTCTGATCGGCGTGGAGACTTATGCTGACCCTGTACTCGCTCGGTGAGGCATCTGAAGGGATCGAGATTTTGATTCTGACCTGCTCGCTCTCTCCAGCCCTGAGCGAGGGAATTAGCTCTGGATTCACTTCCAGAACTTCCCAATCGCCCGGAGTGCTTGCAGAAACCTTGATGTTCGTCAAAATTGTTCCGATCCCAGAATTCTTTACATTGCCCCTAATCAAAACGGTGTCTCCCTGGGAGGCAGTAACGGTGTATTTTCCACCCTCGGGTTCGAAAGTCAGCTGAAATGTGCCAATGATTGAAAGATTTAGACTTGCCTCGGCTGTAGACATTCCCTCAGCAATGACCCTCAGGCCTATTTCAGATGGTTCTGCGGTAGATGGGACGAATATATCCAAAGTGAGCTCCTTAGCGCTGCCGCTCTCTATAAATACTCCCGAAACTGCCAAGTTTCCCTCCTTAAAGGTTGCTGTGTAGCCGTATGGCAGACCCTCAACGCTTAAAGCATAGCTATCGTCTGCGTACCCCAAGTTCTTGATCTTCAGAGGAATGCTCGTAACGGTACCGATTGTTGCCGAAACTCTGGAGCTCATTGTTATTTCAGCGTAATAAGCTTTCTTTTCCAGAAGAACTATTCCGAGATTGTTAGTTCTCCCACCCTTAACCTTCACATCTCTTATTGTCTTTTCATGGTAACCGCCTTTCTCGATCCTCAGGTCGTAGGTTCCCGGCATTATTTCTACGATTGCTGTCCCATCTCCCGAAGTGTAAAAGGTTTCGTTACCAACCGTTATCCTAGCAGAAGAAACACCTTTCCCGTCTTTGTCAATAACCGTGAGTCTGATCTCCCCCTTCTCGTTAACATGGCTTTTGTTGACAAGTATCTCAATATTTTCAGCTTTTTCGTTGAACTTCAGCACTACGCTGTAATTCCCCACATCAGAAGAGCTGCTTGTCTCTATCGCTGCCCTGATCGTTCTGCTCTCGCCAGCTGAGAGTGATAACCGGAATACTTCAACGCCAGAATCGTAAAAGTGGCACTCCCAGCCTTCAGGAGCGTTGCAGCTCAGTGAGACCTCGTAAATCCCGCTTAGCTTGTTCCTGAGCGTTAGATCTATGATTGCAGTGTCCCCTGCCTCCAAAATTAGACCTCTTATTTTGGGCAAAACTTCAAGGGCATAATGTGAGTAACCGACTTTTACCTTTACCGAGACGCTGCTGTCCGCGGAAAGTGTGAGCTGGTAGTCTCCCGTTTCCTTGGGAGCTGTGAAGACGAAGCTGAAGCCTACGGATTCGTTGGATTTCAATTCAAGCGAGGAAACCTTTTTGCCATCATAGCAGAAGTATCCTTCTATCTTCGCCGGATAAGAGCTGTAAGAGAGGTAGTAGGTTTCTTCCTTTTCTCCTGAGTTTTTCAGTAAAAGCGGAATGCTGACTTCTTCACCCGGAACGGCGGTTATCTCCGATATCTTGGTCTCCAATGCTGAAACTGGAACCAGTAGAGCCAGAATCAGGAATATTGCAGCTTTCACAGCTCCTCCCTCGTGAAGCGGAAATAGGCGATTCCGAAGAGCACTGCTGGGATGATCAAAAGGCTCAGAATATTCTTCGTTATGTCAACGGTTCGGAAGACCGTTGATTGCGTTAGGCTGCCTACGATTGTAGTATAGCTTGAAACAGGCGAAAATACTGAGATGGTCGAGGTTATGCTCTGCACTTTCTCCCTGTAACTTCTCATTTCCTCCATGTAGCTAACCCATCTCGGATCGCTTGCATTTCTGAAGTTTTGATTTCTCATCAGATCGAATGGCTCTTCCGGTGGCTGGCCAGCCAGAGATTGAGCGATGACACTGCTGAACATCGGGATCATAAGGGCAAGTACTATGAAGATGCCGATGGTAATCGCGAGAGAAGTTGAGGAGTTTTTTACCATTGCCGACACGAGAAAGGCAATCGAGAAAAACGTGAATAGATAGGCGTTCGTTGCGAGAGTAAGCTTTGCAAGGCTGAGAATTTCTTCGAAGCTGGGCGTGTATCTCATCGTAATTGCCCCCACCATGAAAAGCATAGTAACAAAAGAAGCCAAACATATGGCCAAGAAGGCCCCTATCGCCTTTCCGATTATGATTTCATCCCGGAAAAGCGGATGGGTAAGCAGAATTCGCAGAGTTCCGCTTTCTTTCTCTCTTGTGATCATGTCAAATCCAAGCGCTATACCGAAAATTCCGCCAACAAATGCGATCCCTGAGCTGCCGAAGAAGCCGATAGCCGTTCCCATCGAGATCCTGCTGGCGGAGAGCGTCTGTAGAACGCTCATCAGGAAGAAGACTACCATCGCAAACAGCAAAGCCATGAAGCGCTTGCTTGTTATTATGTCCACAAATTCCTTTTTAGCCACTATTAACGCCCTCATTTTCCCTCACCAGGCGGAAGTAAAATTCCTCGAGATTCGGTACTTTCAGCCTGAGTTCCTTGACGACGTAACCATTCTCAAACAAGTGTTTCGACAGCTCAACCCTGCAGTCCTTTTCGACTTCAACGATCCATGCGTCTCTCTTTTCATCATAGCTAACCCTTCCGAATCTTTTGAGCAGACCTTCATCAGCTCTGGGCTCGGTCTGGACTACCACCGCAAGTGAACCGCAAAGCTCGCTGATCTTCCCAACCCTGAGCATTCGCCCCCTGTAAATGATTCCCACTGTGTCGCAGACCTCTTTGACTTCAGAGAGGATGTGCGAGGAGAAAAAGATCGTCTTTCCCTTCTTCTGCAAATCCTTCATGATTTTTTGAAAGTCAGCGATTCCCTGGGGATCCAGCCCATAAGTCGGTTCGTCGAGAAAAACAACCTTGGGATCGTTGAGAATGGCTTGCGCAAGACCAAGTCTCTGCTTCATTCCTCTGCTGAACTCGGACACCTTTTTCTCAGCCGCGTGGCTCAATCCGACGAGAGCCAAAAGCTCTTCAATGGCATCCCTTGAAATCCCGCCATAGAATTCCGAGAAATATTTCAGGTTGTCTATAGCGGTCATATTTCCATAGAAGCCGTAATTATCGGGTAAATACCCGCAGACCCTCCTGACTTCTAAGGGATTTTCTTCGACATCGATTCCGCAGACCCTTATTTTTCCGCTGTCGGGCTTTATTAGGCCGAGAATGCAGTTTATCGTCGTCGATTTTCCCGACCCATTCGGGCCGAGGAATCCAAAAATGTCTCTTTCTTCCACGTAAAGGTTCAAGTTGTCTAAAGCCCTGAACTGCCCGAAAGATTTCGTTAAACCCTCGATTTCAATTTCTGCCATGCTCCTATGTCTATGGTGAGTATAAAAACAGAGTGAAGAATCGATGTGCATTTGAAGTCCATTCCCAGAACTTCCCTTATCAGAAAGGTTATGGACTCTGTGTTGTATTCAGCGATTATGATAAAATTAAATAAAATCCAATTCCGACGTTTTATCGCAATGACTTAAGCTTTTTCTCAACCATTCTCATCAATTCTTCTTCAGAAACTCTCCCATCGACGTGCAGGACTTCTCCCTTCACTCCCTCGACCGCACACCCTTTCTTGCAGCCGCTGATGCAAACGACTAAATTTCCTTCATTCGAATAAAAAATCTCAAAGTGCTTGCTTAGAATCTCCTCCACTTCCTCTCTTCTGTAGGCTGCATTGCAACCTCCGCAGTACTTCACCGCAACTTTCATCTCAGCACTTCAGCCTTGAGAAGAACTCATTCTCGCTCATACCCCTGATTTTCCTGAAATGCTCGTCCTCCTTGATTCCAGCGATGATCCTTGCCATCTCCTTTTTCATCTCTAAATTGCTCCTCCTCGCTATCATGATCTTCTGCGCCTGCGGTGAGCCCGCTCCATGCATCGATTCTGGCAGTTCAGCTCCGATGGAGAGGTTCTCGACAAGTCTTATCATGCGCATTCTCTGCTCCGTCGGTGTTTCTGGAACTCCCCTGAGGTACTTCTCGATCAGGTCTCTCGTCTCTGGGTTTCTGTAGTCCTTTTCGGAGGGCAGGGTTATGACTATGCCTC
This sequence comes from uncultured archaeon, assembly GCA_964654365.1. Classification (GTDB taxonomy): domain Archaea; phylum Halobacteriota; class Archaeoglobi; order Archaeoglobales; family Archaeoglobaceae; genus WYZ-LMO2. Next base: position 8,928 of record CAZZIT010000211.1, on the reverse strand, counting down.
CTGTTATGTCCTGAGCGATTCTCGACCATTCATACGGAAATCTGGTTATGTTGAGTTTCGTCACATTTGCAAGGAGCTGGTTTGGCATGTAGGCACCCGATGGAGTTCTGAAGCCCTCATAAGAGCATGCGAGCGTGCAGCACCAGCAAGTTTCGGCGAGATGTATCATTTCGGTTATCTTGTCAACAACATGTGAAGCCTTTGCGATCCCCTGCATCTCTGCAACGTTCGCAGTTGCGCCGATCAGCACGTCTGCAACCCCTACCTTGCATGCCCCGTAGTTCTGCCTGTGGAAGGTCGCGAATACCTCAACGAGCTCGCCTGCGAAGTCATATTCCCCGCACATGAAAACCCTCTCCCATGGAACAAATACGTCGTCAAAGATTACCAAGGCTTCACCTCCAACTGTTGCGTACTTCGCATTCCCGCAGTCCATGTCTCCGTCGAGTCTTCTGAGATCGTTCGTCTGCCTGCCAAAGATCATTGTGACTCCCTCAACATCCACGGGTACGGCAAATGCAACCGCATAATCCCTGTCATCAGCCTCTAGCGCCCTCGTTGGCATTGCTATTATCTCGTGCGAGTTGATCGCTCCAGTTATATGAGCCTTAGCGCCGCGAACAACAATTCCATCCTCTCTTTTCTCCACAACCCTAACATAAAGGTCCCTGTCAGCCTGCTGGCTCGGTCTCTTGCTTCTGTCACCCTTAACGTCCGTCATGGCTCCAGCGGGCATCAGATCGTTCTTCTGCACGTACTTTATGTACTCCCTGACCCTCTCGTGGTAGTCTGTTCCGTATTTCCTGTCTATGTTGTAGCTCGTGATGTAGATGGCATTCATCGCATCGCAACCAACGCATCGCTGGAAACAGCTTCCCGTTTTCTGTCCGAGAAGCCTTATCATTCGAACCTTCTTCACGAGATCCTCAGTGCTCTGGTGAATGTGATTGAACCTGTTTATCTTCTCTCCTGTAAGATGCGAGATCGCAGTCATCACATCCTGGTATCTCGGATCGTGAGCCAGCTCGTAGGTCATGGCTGCCGCGTTGACGTGCGGAGCGGAGATCGGATCCTCGGCCACGTTCTCTATTCTCCTGCCCATGAAGTATATCCTCGGCCTGTATTTCTTCAGACTTTCAACATACTCCTTTCCCGTCATCATACTGACCACCCGAAGAAATTCGGTCGATTATTATTTATAGGTTGCGTTAAGTGCGAAAAAAATTTAGTGTTTTTGGGCAACAATTAAAATTTTTGAAGCAAGGAATTCGTGAAATCCTCTATTTCCTTGTCCGCATTCTCCCCGAACTGCTCTATAAGCTTGACTATGGCACTGCCCACAACAACTCCATCGGCACCAGCCTCAAACAGCTCCATTACGTGTTCCCTTTTTGAAATGCCGAAACCAACAGCCACGGGTTTTTTACAGACTTTCTTTACCCTTTTCAGGGCTTTAAAAGCCAGATCTGAAACCCTATCTCTTATCCCCGTGACACCGTAGGTTGAAACGAGATACAAGAATTCGGAGAGCTCGTCCATTGCCCGTAGCCTTTCCTCACCCGTATTTGGGGCTGCCAAGAACACGTTCTTCATTCCAAAGTCCCTGCAAACATCCACAAATTCATTTGCCTCGTCAAAAGGAAGATCCACGACCAAAATTGCGTCAACACCTGCAGAAAGAGCGCCCATGACGAAATCCTCGACACCCATCCTGTAAATCGGATTGTAATAGCTCATGAGCACAAGCTTTTTATCGCTCTCTCCTTTGAATTTTTTCGCAATCCAGAAAACGTCCCTGAGCCTGAATCCACTCGATAGGGCCGAGAAGTAGGCCTTCTGGATTAGAGCACCATCTGCGATTGGATCGCTGAATGGCACGCCGAGCTCGATCACGTCAGCATTGGCGGAGAGCATGAAATCGACCGTTTTCTCCTTTCTCGGGTAGCCCGCGGGGATGAAAACGATGAGCGAACGGCTGATCATTTCAGCACCTCCATGACAATTCCAATGTCCTTGTCACCCCTCCCCGAGAGATTCACGATTACAGTTGCATCTCTAAGCGTTTCGTCCCTCTCCAGATAAGCAAGAGCATGGGCACTTTCTAATGCTGGGATGATTCCCTCAAGCTTTGAGAGCTTCAGAAATGCATTTAAGGCTTCTTTGTCTGTTGCAACTGTGTATTCTACCCTTTTTGAATCTTTGAGGAAAGCGTGTTCTGGACCTACGCCAGGATAATCAAGTCCTGCTGCGATGCTGTGCGTGTCGGCAATCATGCCATCCTCGTTTTGCAGGAAGTAGGAGAGCATGCCGTGGAGAACACCTTTGCTTCCCGTAGTCAGAGATGCAGAATGCCTTCCCGTTTCTACACCCTCTCCGCCAGCCTCAACACCTACAAGCCGAACTTTATCATTCAGAAACGGGTAGAATATCCCCATTGCATTGCTTCCCCCACCTACGCAGGCTACTATTGCGTCTGGCAAGCTCCCTTCAGCCTCAAGGATCTGCTTTTTCGCTTCAAGCCCTATTACCGACTGGAAATCCCTCACAATCGTTGGAAAAGGATGGGGTCCAACCACGGAACCGATGAGGTAGTGGGTGGTTTCAAAGCTCTCCGCCCAGTCGCGAAGTGCTTCATTTATCGCGTCCTTCAAAGTCCTGCTTCCGCTTTCAACGGGAACGACTTCCGCGCCCAGAATCTTCATCCTGAAGACATTCATCTTCTGCCTCTCGTAATCCAGAGCGCCCATGTAAATTCTGCATTTCAGCCCCAAAAGGGCAGAAGCCATTGCTGTAGCAACCCCATGCTGACCAGCGCCAGTTTCAGCTATGATCCTCTCCTTTCCCATGAACTTCGCAAGCAAAGCCTGGGCGAGGGTGTTGTTGATCTTGTGAGCGCCACCGTGCAGCAGATCCTCCCTTTTAAGGTAAACCTTCATTCGAAGCTCCCTGCTCAAATTCTTTGCAAAGTAGAGCGGTGTTGGACGCCCGGCATAGTTTCTGAGGTAGAAGTTTAGCTCTTTTCTGAAGTCCTCGTCGTCTTTAAACTCATTGTATGCCCTCTCAAGTTGCTCAAGCGCTGGTATCAAGATTTCGGGCACGTATCTCCCACCAAATTCACCGAATCTCATTTTTGACCCTCCATACAAATTCCGATATCAGTTTCTCGTCCTTAAAACCGTTCCTCTCGACACCTGAAGAAACATCTACCCCGACGGGCCTAACATAACTTATCGCCTCTACCACGTTCTCAGGATTTAGCCCCCCAGCAAGCATTACAGTATACCTTTCGGCGATCCTCCTGCTTATACTCCAGTCATGGGTCTTTCCACTTCCACAGCCCGAATCCAGAAGAATTAGATCCGGCCTATAGTCTTCGATCGATCTCAGAGTCTCCTCCAAATTTCTCACGATGAACGCCTTCATCGCAAAGACCTCTTTCCTCAATATCTCGAAATCCTCAACGCTCAGGCTTCCATGAACCTGGACGAAGTTGCACTCAGTTTTCGAGACTATTTCTTCCCACTCCTCAAGGCTTTCGGATGTTGATACTATGAATACAGGAATGCTCGCATTCGCAATTATCTGCCTCGCAGTTTCAAGATCGACTGCCCTTCTCGAAACGCTCCTCACAACGACTCCCGCGAAGTCGGCGTATTTTTCCACAATCTCGAGCTCTCTAAGCTCCCGTATCCCGCAGATCTTAACGAGCATTGCAGATCTCCACGAAATTCCTTATCATTTTCAATCCATCCTCAGTCAGAATGCTCTCTGGATGGAACTGCACGCCCTCGATACTATCCCTTCTGATCCCCATGATCACGTTGTCATCACTCATCGCAGTAACCTTGAAACCCCTCGGAACCTCAAGGATTGCGAGCGAGTGGTATCTTCCTGCCATGAAGGGATTCCTGACACCCCTGAAGATCCCCTGGGAATCATGCCTGACAAGAGAAGCTTTTCCGTGAACAGGCTTAAATTTCCCGACTTTTCCGCCAAAGACCTCTGCGATGATCTGATGTCCAAGGCAAACACCAAGGACCGGAACATCGAATTCAAACAGAAATTCAAGCTCTTTGTCGGGTTTTCCTGGTCCAGGAGAGATTATTATCCCGTCAAAGCTCAATTTCTTCGCTTCCCTTGCTTTATCCCTGCTCAGAACCTTCACCTGATCGAAAAAGGAAACGTATTCGACGAGATTGTACACGAAGGAATCGTAGCAGTCAATTACGAGGATCACACTCCCACCGCCTTTAAGACCTTCGAGATCTTGTTTTCTGTTTCGTAAAACTCCTTCTCAGGCTTTGAATCCGCAACAACTCCCGCACCAGCCCTTATCCTGCAGTGCCCGTCATATTCCACCATTCTTATGGCTATAGCCATGTCCGAGTTTTCGGAGAAGTATCCAACAGCTCCTCCGTAAATTCCTCGCTTCGATCTCTCAAGCTCGTCGATCAGCTCAACCGCTCTCCTTTTTGGTGCTCCCGTAACCGTCCCAGCAGGGAAAGCGGACCGCATTGCATCGAAGTGTGTGGCACTTGGCTTCAGTTCGCCCACTACCTCGCTTTCGATGTGTATAACGCCCGGATAAACCACTACCTCCATGAACCTGCTGACCCTTACGCTTCCCGGTCTGCAAACCCTTCGAACGTCATTTCTCGCAAGATCCACGAGCATAACATGTTCAGCCCTTTCCTTGTCGTCGCTCAAAAGCCTTTTTATCGTAGCCTCCTCTTCCCCGGGAATTCTCTTTGCTGTTCCCGCTATGGGATTGATTTTGAAAGTCCTTCCCTCAACCTTTCCCATCGTTTCTGGCGAAGAGCCGATCAAAGCCTTTTTGAATTCGAGAAGGAACATGTAAGGGCTTGGATTCAGTTCTCTCAACCTCAAATAAATCTCGAAGGGGTCGAAGTCGCTCTTAACCTCGTATTCTCTCGAAAGCACGATCTGGTAGACTTCTCCTTCCTCGATGTACTCCTTGCCCTTTTCCACGAGCCTCTCAAAGTAATCTTTGCCCTCAGCTCTCAAAACACTTGCACCACCACTCTTTAATTTCAGCTCCTCTCTTTTCGCTCTCTGAACAATTTTCTCGGCATTTTCTACATTTTGACTGAAAAGCTTTCCAAGATAATGATCGTAGACGAAATATGAATCGTAGCAGTTGAAAACGCTCGTCTCTTTGACTTTTCTGCCAATAAAGCTCAGAACGGCATCGTAGGCAATGTAGCCAACGAGCATTCCCCTAACGTGAATTCCCTTGAGAGCATCAAAGGGATCGCTGACATCGGAAACGAACTCACCATCCACCCTGAGCCTCTCACCAATTTCGACGGTGTAAATTGGATCGAAGGATATGTACGTGTATCTCGCATTTCCTGCCTTTTCTGCGGATTCTAAGATGAAAGGGGAGTTCCGATCTCTGATAACCGAATAAAGCTTTACAGGATCGACGTATTCATGCTTTTGCATGCTATTTCCTCCAGCTTTTTCAAAAATTCTCCTTTCTCAATCTTTTCTTTGAAAATGGCAACGTTTTCCCTCAAATCCTCAAAACCCAGTGCGTAGAGGGCAGTTGCGAAGTTGATCGCTACCAGATTTCTGTCTTCCTCAAAACCGGAATTTGCAAAAACTGCCCTTATCCTTTTCGCGGATTCCTCACTGTCCTTACAAGGCACTATTCTGCATTTTCCTAGCCCGAAGTCCTCTGGAGTGAGTATCAGCCTTTCAATCCCGTTTTCAACAACATATGCTATCGTTTCTGCGTTTGGATTGACCTCATCGATTCCGCTTCCGTAGTAAACGATTCCCCTTCTACCGAGCAGGCTCAGAGTCTCGGCAACAGGAATTAGAAGTCTCTCGCTTGATACCCCCACTACCTGCCGCTCTGGATTTGCCGGATTTACCAGTGGTCCGAGAACGTTGAAGATCGTCCTTATCCTCAGCTTTTTTCTCACCCCCACCACTTTCGCGAAGGCACTGTGGTAGAGAGGTGCGAAAAGGAAGGCGAAGTTCGTCTCCCCGATCATTCTCCTTGCAATTTCAGGAGGCTGTTCCACTCTCACACCGAGCTTCTCAAGAACGTCAGCGGAGCCACTTTTCGAACTCACAGCCCTGTTCCCATGCTTTGCAACCGGATTAAAAAGAGAAACGGCTACTGCAACTGCCGTGCTGACATTTATGGTGGAGGAAAGATCTCCACCTGTCCCGCAGGTGTCGAATACTCTGCCGAGGTCAAGCTTGGTTTTTTCAAGAATTGCTTGGCTAAATCCTGCTAGAACTTCTGCGTTGTATCCCTTAAGCTCGAGACCCGTCAGAATTGCAGAAATCTCGACTTCATCCATTTCGGGAAGCTTTAAAGCCATTTCGTAAGCCTTCTCCATGTCCAGATTTCCAAAAAGGAGTTCGATCATAATCTCGCCTCCACAAAACTCCTCACGAATTCCTCAGTATTTTCAGCGAGCATGAATGAGGTGCCAACGAGAACAGCATCGACAACCCTTAGGACCCTAAGGTCTTCTAACTTGCTTATTCCGCTTCCGCTGACCTTCAGTGCTTTTAATTTCGGCGCAAGCCTGAATGTTCTCCGCAGATCGACATCTTGAGGATTGAAGATGTCGCGATTGTTTATCAGCACAACCCTTGCCTTTTCAGTGTAAGCCAAGTCACTCTCGTTAAAAACTTCCACCAAGGGCTCTATTCCATGCTCTATGCAAAGATCCGCAAACTCCGGGGTTCTCTGCTTGAGGATCCGAGCGATGAGGAGAAGTGCTTCAGCTTCCGCCTCTGCGGTTCTTTCAATCTCCTCTTTCTTTTCTACAAAGTCCTTTCTCAAAACGGGAAGTTCTGTTTCTTTGCAGATCCTCTTGAGAGTATCCAAGGATCCATTGAAAGACCTTGCAGTTATGTAGGAAATTGCTATGCAACCAGCATTCTCGTATGCCTTCAGTATAGCCAAGGGGTCTCTTCCACGTAGGAGATCGCCTTTCGTTGGTGAGAACGCCTTTATTTCCCCGATCACAGCATTCCTCCTTCTATCCTTTATGGCATCAATAAACCCAAAAGCAATCACCTGTTCCTTTCATGGATGACTATTCCCACTTAGAGTATTTAAGCTTAACGGATGGGAAAATAAAAATGCATAAATGTAGCTCGGAATGATCTGCTTCGTGAATCGCCTGCTAATTCTCGGCCTTTCAGCCCCCATCGTCGCCCTCCTTGGAGCAACAATCTCCATTTCTCTGAGTGGAAATTGGAACTTCATGGAGAACAGCATTAGGGATCTCGGCAGACTTGGAAGCGATTCAGCCGCTGCATTCAACTCATCGCTAATATGTGCAGGATTACTTGGATTTCTGTACGCCTTTAGAATTTACCTCAGATTTCCGAATCCCGAACGCGTTTCAATGAGCTTTCTTGTATCTGCGTTCATTTTTCTCATTCTCATCGGCATTTTTCCAGCTGGAACGCAATCCCACAGCTCCATTTGCCTCGGCTTCATTCTATCTGCCTTCTCAAGCATGCTCCTGCTTGCGATTTTTTCGATAAAGAAGAACAAATTTCTGGCCACCTTCACTACTGCATTTCTGCTCCTTTGCTCGATTTCCGGAATTTTCGGCGTGCTGCATCTTGTGAGGATCGCATTCGCAGAACTTGCGGCGATCTCTGGATTTTTCATCTGGTACTCCATGATCGCAATCAGCCTCTGGAATGAAAGCGATTTATAGCCAAAACTTCAGGGTTCTGCATGGCAGAACTTGCAATCGAGGGTGGGCTTTGCTTTGTCAGCGGAAAGTTCGAGAAGTGCAACATCGGAATTGAAGGTGGAAAGATAGTTTATGTGGGCAGGGAGAACTTAAAGGCGGATGAAAGAATAAACGCGAGGGGCTGCCTCGTCATTCCAGGCTTTTTTAACGCTCACACACACTCAGCCATGACGCTCCTTAGGGGTTACGCAGAGGGTCTACCGCTAAAAGAGTGGCTTGAGAAGGTCTGGGAGATCGAGAGAAGACTTGATGAGAGAGCCGTATACGTGGGAGCAAAGCTTGCATGCGTTGAAATGCTGAAAAGCGGAATTACTTGCTTTTCCGACATGTACATACACATGGACGGTATTGCCAAGGCTGTTAGAGAAACAGGTATAAGAGCCGTTCTCGGTTACGGAATGGCAGACAGAGGAAGCGAGGATAGGGCTAAAGAAGAGCTCAGGATTGCCGAGCGCTTTATTCAGAAATGGAGTGAGGAGGAAAGGATAAAGTGCATGCTCACACCGCACGCGGTATACACGTGCTCTCCGGATTTCCTGATTAGAATAGCAGACTTTGCAAAAGAAAGAGACTTGATAAAGCACATTCACGCTTCCGAAACGCTCTGGGAAGTGAGAGAGACGAAGAAAAAATACGGGATGAGCCCTGTTGAACTCCTGAACTCCACAGGCTTTCTCGATGACAAGACGGTTTTGGCCCACGGAGTCTGGCTCAGCGAGAGGGACATGGAGATCATTTCGAAAGCTAAGACGAGCGTTGCCCATTGCCCATCAAGCAATCTCAAGCTCTCTTCAGGCATTGCAAAGGTTTCTGAAATGCTGGATAAAGGTATTAACGTATGCCTGGGCACTGACGGTGCTGCGAGCAACAACATGCTGAACATGTTTGCCGAAATTCGTCTTTCTGCGCTGCTTCAGCAGCTCAGGCGCAGGTTTCTGAGCCCCAGAGAGTACATCAAGATGGCGACGGAGAACGGATACAATGCTTATGGTATTCAGGGAGGAGCGATCGAAGTTGGAAAGCTTGCAGACTTAGCAATTTTGGAAATAACTCACAGCCACCATCCACTGCACAACCCCGTGAACTCTGTAGTATTCGGTTCCTCAGGCTCAGAAGTCAGAGATGTCATCGTGAACGGCGAAGTGGTGGTTGAGGACCGAAACTTGGT
>CAZZIT010000210.1:0-11411 GCA_964654365.1 uncultured archaeon | reverse complement strand
GAAAATCATGGAGAAAAGGTAAAGCAACGCAGTTAAAACGACCCAGCCGATGAAAACAGCTATAAAGGCACCGACTACCATGGAAGCATACACGAACGACTTGAAGATCTCTATTTGAGACTGAGATAACCCCTGTTCTCTCAGTGCCTTCGATGCCATTTCTATTACGGTTTCAGTGGACAGATGTGCTGAGAATGCTGCTATTATAGCAGAAATAGCGACGATAAGTACAGGAAATTTGAAACCGATGTTCTTTCGCTCCGAAAAAAACTTGTCCGGGTTCAACAGGACTTCCATGATCTTTGTGTGAGGTCTGCTATATAAGCTCTCCGTCCGATTTATTTCTGGGATAAGATTTTTAAATTCATGAGAGGAAGAGCTTAAGATGAAAAGCGTGATGATCGTTGATGATGAGACCGCGATGAGGGAGATTCTCAAGATCATGCTGAAGGATTATAAGGTCATCGAGGCCTCAAACGGGAGAGAGGCGGTGGAAATCTACAGGAAAGAAAGGCCTGACGTCGTCCTTATGGACATAATGATGCCAGTGATGAGCGGAATAGATGCGGTTAAGGAGATAAAGAAAATAAATCCCAATGCCAAGATCATAGCTATTACTGCCTATGCAAGCTCCAAGGGCGAAAAGGCAATGGAAGCTGGCGTTGATATGATACTGAAGAAACCATTCACGAGAAGGGAGGTCGTGAAGGTCGTAGAAGAGTCTTTGAAGTCGGGCTAAAAAACTATTTAAAGGGAAATCAAATAGGGATTTGGATGACAGGGGATGATGCTTATATGATGAAGACTTCAGATACCACGAAGTATCTCATTTACGCTGAAATAGTAGCTGAAGGAGTTGTGGAGCGTCCTGATGTTGTAGGGGCAATCTTCGGTCAGACAGAGGGACTTCTTGGTGGAGACCTTGATCTCAGAGAGTTGCAGAAGACGGGCAGAATAGGCAGGATTGAGGTGAAGATCGAAAGCAAGGGAGGAAGGAGCTACGGAGAAATAAAGATCCCATCCAGTCTGGACAAAGTCGAAACCGCGATAATTGCTGCTGCGCTTGAAACGATTGAAAGGGTTGGACCTTGCTCGGCAAAGATCAAGGTTTCTAGGATTGAGGATGTAAGGGCAAGCAAGAGAAAAAAAATAGTGGAGAGGTCTAAGGAAATACTCAGGGAACTTTTTGAAGAACCAGAAATCGAATCCGAAAAGATAACCGATCTCGTAAGAGAGTCGCTGAGGATAGACGAAGTGGTGGAGTACGGAGAGGAAAAACTTCCAGCCGGTCCAGCAGTGGACGAATCTGATGCCATCATAGTCGTTGAAGGAAGAGCGGACGTTCTGAATCTGCTCAAGCATGGTATCAGGAATGTCATCGCTGTTGAGGGAACGAACATACCGAAGACGATCGTGGAGCTGAGCAAAAAGAAGACAGTAACTGCCTTCTTGGATGGTGACAGGGGAGGAGAGCTAATACTTAAGGAGCTTTTACAGGTTGCAGACGTGGATTTTATAGCAAGAGCGCCGGAAGGTAAAGGAGTGGAAGACCTGACGCTTAAAGAAATTTTGAAGGCTCTAAGAAACAAGGTGCCTGTCGAGCAGGTTCACGTTCTGAAGAGGGAGCAGTCAGCGAAGGAGGAAAAGGTATCCTCTCACGAAAGCCTGAAAACTCACAAGGAGATGGTTGAGGGAAAATTGCTTGCAAGGATTCTTGACAGGAACTTCAACGTTATCAAGGAGGTCCCGGTGAGGGATCTTGTGAAGACCCTGAAGATGAACAACCTGCGGGCTTCTGTGATAGTCTTTGACGGAATAATCACCCAGAGGCTCATAGACATTGCCGCGAAGAAGGAAATAAACTACATAATCGGAGCTAAGCTTGGAAGTGTGGTCAAAATTCCGATTTCCATAAGGGTCATTACTTTTGACCAGCTTTAGCTTCCCGCTATCCCTTTTTTCCCCTTTCCCCAGTATTCTCTTATTTTTTCGATCACTGGCAATTTTTCGCCGCTTAGAAATCTAACGCAGGCACCACCTGCGATTGAAACGTGACTGACTTTGTCAGCGAGCCCGAACATGTTCACAGCAGAAGCGCTGTGTCCTCCGCCGATGATCGAGAACTTTGTCTTCGACACAGCCTTTAACACTTCATAAGTCCCGAGAGAGAACTTCGAATCCTCGTAAACTCCAGCCGTGCCGTTGACGACTGCCGTGTCGAACTCAGGGATCATGTTCGAAAACAGGTTCATAGTCTCGACCCCGATGTCCTTTATAATGCCCTTTCCATTGAACTCGTCGATCGACACGTCCTCTCGGACCCCACCCACGTCTACACCGAAATCGATGGGAAGAACGATCTTATCCCTGTGCTTTTCCAAGAGCTTCTTGGCGTCCTCGTCTTTAACGTTCTCCTTGTTATCCTCCACGATCTTCTTGTTTTCTTCTCCGATTTCCTTGCCGATCAGAAGCAGGAAGTAGTTTGCGATGACACCTGAAAGGAACACCTTCTCAGCAATTCCATTCTCGAGAACGTTCTTCATTACCTTTATCGGGTCCTTTATCTTTGCGCCTCCAAGCACAAAGGCTATCTTATCTCCCTTCCTCAATCCCCTGCTAAGGGCACTTATCTCCTTCTCCGCCACTCGGCCAATAAAGGTTGGCAGAACGGGAATAAAGCCAACCAGGGATGCATGGCTCCTATGAAATGCAGAAAATGCATCGTTAACGAAGGCATCGAAGTGATCCTTCAGTTTTCTCACCATCAGACAGTTTGCGTGCTCCTCAGCAGTTCTTTCAAGCTGCTCTTCAGAGTAGAACCTCACGTTTTCCAGAAGCACGATCTCGCCGGATTTCATATTCTTTATTCTTTCAATGACTCTTTTGCTGAAGATTTCGTCGATGTATTCAACATCCCTGCCAACGATTTTCCTTAGAACCTTTGCATGCTCCTCCAGGGTCGTAAAGTCCCTCCTTCCAGGCCTGCTCTGATGCGCCAGAATGACGATTTCCCTGTCTTCAAGCTCGCGGAGTGTTGGAAGATGACTTTCGAACCTCGTGATGTCGAGAATGGTCGAATTTACGATCGGCGCATTTATGTCCAGCCTGAGAAGTATGGATTTTTGCTTTTCATCCATATCGTCGAGCGTGGGAAGTTCAATCATAGGAGTCCGTTGATGCTTCGTTTTAAAAGGATTTTTTAATCCTGCCCGAACTTGTGCTATGGAGATCACCGATATCGACGGCATTCTGTGTAATGGTATTAAGGAGGGAAAGTTTGGTTTGGGACTTGTAAAGTTCAGCGGAAGTATTGCTGGCGTTTTTACCGGAAACAGGATTAAGGCCGCTCCAGTAATCGTGTGCAGCGAAAACATTCGCAAGGGCTATGCAAGGGGATTGATCGTGAACAGCGGAAATGCAAATGCTTTCACGGGAGAGCAGGGTTTGATGGATGCGAGAGAGATGTGCAGAATCGCTGCAAAGCTTTTTGGCTGTAGGGAAGACGAAGTTGCGGTTGCATCGACAGGAGTTATCGGAAGGAAACTCGACGTTGACTGGATAAGAAGGAAGGCGGCGGAGGTATACAGTGGTCTTGGCAACAGCAAAGAGCATGCGGAAAAATTTGCCAACGCAATAAGGACCACGGACAGATTCATAAAGAAGGCTTTTTCGGAATCCGCCAAGATTTCGGCTGTTGCAAAAGGTGCAGGTATGATCTCACCCAATCTGGCAACTATGCTTTGCTTCGTTTTCACTTCTGCGAAATTCGAAAGCGGGGAGCTTTATGAAATCCTTAGAAGGGCTGTAAAGCCGCTGAACAGGCTTACTGTGGATGGAGATACATCGACGAATGACACTGTGCTTCTGATTGCTACAGGCAGGGATAAGATAGATAGAGGCGTTTTCGAGTCGGAGCTGGAGAGGGTTATCTACAGCATCGCAAGGCAGATAGCTAGGGACGGTGAGGGGGCAACAAAAGTCTTTGAAGTAATAGTCAGGGGCGCGGAAAGTGAAAAGTCGGCAGAGCTCGCCGCAAAGGCTGTTGCTAACTCACTACTCGTAAAAACTGCAATTTTCGGCTGCGATCCAAACTGGGGGAGAATAGTTGCAGCTGTGGGCTACAGTGGAGCAGAAGTTGATGAGAAAATCAGCATCGCCTTTGAGAACGATGAAAAGACCGTGTTTCTCGTGGATCGGGGAAAGATCATGGGGAGAGAGGAGGAGGCGAGGGAGATCATGCGAGGGGACTTCAGAATTATAGTCGACCTCCACAGAGGAAATTGCACCGATTACGCGATCGGATGCGATCTTGGCTACGAGTACGTAAAAATAAACGCGGAATACACGACTTGATCAAAGATCTATCATGTGAGCCTCTTTAACCACATTTAGGACCAGCATTGTATAAGTTTTTTTGACGCTCTTCATCCCAAGCAGTCTCTTCACGAATTCGTTCAGCTTGTCTCTGTTCTCAAATTTGGCCACGACTAAGATGTCGTATTCTCCTGTGACGTCGTAAACGGCAGTAACGTTCTTTTCCTTTGCAATCTCCTTCTCTATCTCAACTAAATGCCCACCCTCAGCTGAAATTCCAATAACAGCTGTGATGTCGTAGCCGAGCATAGAATAATCCAGCACTGGAATGAACTTCTTTATGATGCCCATGCTCTTCATTTTGTTTATCCTGTTGTAAACCGTGCCCTCAGCAACGCCAACCCTTTCTGCGATTTCCTTTAGGCTATTCCTCGCGTCATCCTGGAGTTCTTTAAGAATTTTCACATCAATTTCGTCAATTTTTACCATGCTTATAATGCGGTTGTAGAATTTTTAAACCTTAGCGAAAATTTCCTTTTTGGTAGCGATGCCCGCAATGGCTGAGAGACTTGAAAGGGCTTTGAAGGCCGTTGGAATAGAGAAGCTTACGGATCTTCAGGAAAGAGCTTTTGAGGTAGTGATATCTGGAAAGAATGCGCTGATAGTAGCTCCCACCGGGAGCGGTAAGACAGAGGCGGCGATGATCCCAATCTTTCAAAAGCTAATTCAGGAAAGAAGGCAGGGCATCAGAGTTCTTTACATAACTCCTCTCAGGGCTCTGAACAGGGACATGTTCAGGAGAATGAGTAAAATCGCGGAGATCCTGAACGTGACGATCGATGTGAGGCACGGAGATACGAAGGAGAGCGAAAGAGTTAAGCAGAGCAAAAAACCTCCCGAAATTCTGATCACCACCCCCGAGACTTTTCAGCTGCTCTTTCTCGGAAGAAGACTAAAGAATGCGCTTAGAAACGTCCAGTTCGTGGTAATAGACGAGATTCACGAACTCGTGGACAGCGAGAGGGGTGTCCAACTCTTCGTTGGAATCGAGAGATTGCGGGAAATCGCAAAATTCCAGACAATAGCCCTTTCTGCCACTGTTGGAGATCCGAAAAAGGTATCTGAAATACTCGGTGGAGCCGAAATAGTTTCGGGAGACCTTGAGAAAGAGTACAAGATCAAAATTCTCTGTTCCGAAGACGAGCTCTCACTCATCAAGGATCTCGTGGAAAAACATCGCTCGACTCTAATCTTCGTGAACACAAGGCAAACGGCCGAAGTCCTGGGTGTGCACCTAAAGAAGCTTATAAGCGCAGAAGTTCACCACGGAAGCCTTTCAAGGGAAGCAAGGATCTTGGCTGAAGAGGAATTCGCTTCAGGAAAGCTGAAGGCTCTGATCTGCACTTCTTCAATGGAGCTCGGAATCGACATAGGGCATGTCGATTCAGTGATTCAGTACAGCAGTCCGAGACAAGCTGTAAGGCTCATCCAGAGGATTGGTAGAAGTGGGCACGGACTCGGCAGGAAATCCACGGGTTACATAGTTGCAAACACGTTCGATGACATCCTAGAATCCATCGCGATAATAAAAAGGGCCAGTCTGGGTCTTTTGGAAGATCTGGAGCTTCACGAAGGAAGCTTAGACGTTCTTGCGAACCAAATTTGTGCTATTGCCCTCGAATATGGGCGGATCGAAGCCAGAAAGGCTTACGAAATCGTCAGGAGATGTTACTTTTACAGGAATCTGAGTTTTGAGGAATTTTGTGATATATGCCAGTATCTAAGCGATATCTGGAGGGTTTTCTTCGATGGCAACGAGATTTCCTCGCGGAGGAGGACAAGGAAGTATTTTTACGACAACATATCGATGATAATGGACGAGAAAAGCTACAGAGTCGTCGATATAACTTCCGGGAGAACAATTGGAACTCTGGACGAAAGCTTCCTTTCGACCTTCAGCGGGGAAGTTTTTGCTATGAAGGGGGAATTATGGAGGATCCTTAGCGTCGAGGACGTCGTTAAAGTGGAGCCTGTTGTTGCCGAAGGTGAAGTTCCTTCCTGGGTCGGTGAAGAGATTCCAGTTCCATTTGAGGTTGCCCAGCTGGTTGGAAAGCTGAGAGGGGAGATAGCAGAAGGCAAGGTTGGTCTGGAGCAGTTGAAGGAGTGGGTAAATGAAGATGGCGCCCTTAGGGTTATCAGGAAAATAGAAGAGCAAAAAAAGGAGTTTAGCGTTCCCACCGACGTGCACGTAGTCATAGACGGTTCTGGCAGTGATACGGTGGTGAATGTCTGCTTCGGCCACAAGGCAAACGAGGCTATCGGAAGGATTCTCGCTCTGCTCCTTTCTCTGAAGAGGGGGACGAATGTATCAGTTGAAATCGATCCTTATCGCATAAAGCTATCTCCTGCAAGCCCTCGAGAGGTAAGAGATGCAATTCTGAGCGTTAACGCAGGCGAAATCGAAAGCCTCGCTGAGAGAGCTATTGTTGATACAAGGCTGATGCAGTGGAAAGTTGTGAAAGCTGCGAGAAAGTTCGGACTCTTTGATAAGGATGAAGAGCTGGCAAGAATAAATCTGAGAACGCTGGTTGTGAAGCTAAGGGGCACTCCTGTTTACAAGGAGGCCCTCAGGGAGATATTCTTAGAAAAGATGGATCTGGAGAGGGCTAAGTTTTTCTTCGAGAAGTTTGGAAGGGAGATCTCATTCACCATTTACGATAGGTTAACGCCCATAAGTCTTGAAGGAAGGGATAAGATTCCTGACATACTGATCACAAAACCAAGCGGAGCAATTTTGAAAGCCTTTACTGAGAGGCTAAAGGTGGAAATCTGCAGGGTTTACTGCGTTAACTGCGGTTCAAGCTACCGTGAAATTGCGAGCAATCTGAGTCTAAAATGCTTGAAATGCGGGAGCAGTATGATAGCGGTTTTAAGCGACAGAAAGAGCTACGAGCCAAAGAAGGACGAGCTTTTCAAAATAGCCAACCTTGTAATGAACTACGGCATGAGAGGAGTTTATGCCATGCTCACATACGGTGTTGGCTTTGAAACCGCAAAAAGGGTTCTTTCAGGTTACTATCCAACGGAAGAAGACTTCTTTAAAGCCCTTCTTGAAGCAGAAAGAAATTACGTGAGGACAAGAAAATTCTGGGATTAGATCCCAAGTTCTTTTCTTAGATCCTCGATCTCCTTTTCGAGTTTCTCCATTTCAACCAGTGGAAACTCCTTCTCCTTCACCCCTGCGAGCCTCCAGAACAATCTTGCAATTATCGGCATCGCTTTACCTGCATATCCCGGAGCGTAGGGAAGGAGTTTTGAAGCCAAATCCCCAAGCTTTTCACACTGCTCTCTGCTCAGACTTTCAAGTTTAAGACTCGCTTCTCCAAAAATTGAGATCGCGGAACCCACTATCCTTTCCCGCATTGCATAGAACCTTGCGGATTCGCTGGTTATCCTGTGAACGCCCATCCAATCACCAATATGAAATTTTGCTCGATTGTATAAATATCTTTTTGAGGCCGTCCAAAAACTGAATCCACTATTTTCGGTGAGCGAGACAAAATTGTTCGCTTTTCCACAAAAAATGGATAAACTAAAAGAAATCGAAAGGGCAACTGGAGTCTTGAGCCGAAACGAAAGAGTAGACATAGGACTCACAAAATTTAACTACTTTACCTCGTGAGTGTCTTTGTAACCAAGTGCGGGGGTTGCCGAGTGGAAAAGGCGCACGGCTTAAGACCGTGTCCCGAAGGGGTCCGCGGGTTCGAATCCCGCCCCCCGCATCCGTAAAAGGCTGTCTCAACTGCAAGGTTTGGCCTTTTTTCTCGCTCTGTTATCGATGCTTTCCACATCTCCAACAGGCCCTTTGGGCATCTAAAGCCGTGTCTCAATCGATAGAGATATAATCCTCTTCTGTAAAATCCTTTCTGTGAAGGTCAAGGATGCTCCAAAAACAGCAACTTCAGTCATAGTGAGGTCAACCGCAACAGCGAGGGTTTCTCAATCAAAGAATCCAATGCTGGAACTCATGAGGAGGATCTTCAGAAAAGAAGAGGTTGCGATGAAGGCTATAAAGTTCATAAACCTTGTCGAGGAGAGGCAGAGAGCGGGAAAACCTTTGAGGGTTGAGGAGTGGGAGAAGATTCTTGAAGAGCTCAAAATGGTCCGCTCCTCATTTTACTCAATGAGGAACAAGCTCATCGGTGCTGGAATGCTCTCCGTAAGAGATGGTGAATACTCGCTATCAGGGGCTTTCAGCAAGGACCTAGTGGACATGGCGAGGTGGTGGTGGGTCGCAGTGCTCGGATACGATCCCGAGAGCCTCTGATTCATGACTCCTTCATTTTCCTTATCCTTCTCTCTATCTCTTCAACGAGAGAGCTATCTCCTGCTGCAAAAATCTTTGCCTCCTCAAGCTTCGCCACATCTTTTGCCTCTTCTCCCCACTCCAGCAAAAGCCTGAGAAGCTTTCTGTCCACTCCGGGATGATTTTTAAGCGAGAAGTAGATCTCATAAGCCTTTGCATAGTTTCCTATGCTCTCGTATATCTCTGCCATTGCGATTCTTGCCGGAATTAGGTCTTTTATCTTCAAGGCCTCCTCAATTCTCCTCAATCCTGCCCCAGGATCGCTTGCGGAAATCGTTTTTCCCCATTCGAGTAATATGTGTGCCTTAACCGTTTTAACGTCCTCATTTTCGGGGAGAAGATCCAGTATTCTTATCGCTCTCGCGAAATCCTTAGATTCAGATACTTCGAGAGAATGGAAAAGCAACCTCTTTATATAATTGCTGAATCCAAACTCTCTAAAAGATGTGACGAGCTTTGCTGCCGTTTCGAATTTTCCAAGGCTTATTCTACTCTCAATCGCATCCTTAAGCAGTGAAAAAACACTCTGAATTGCCCTTCTTTCTTTAAACTCGGTCAAGTAGCCTATACCCATAAAGAATACGTTAAGGCACTTCTCCTCATCCTCTCCTTCCAAAAAGCGGGAAATTCTTTCAGCAAGTTTTGCTGCGAAGAGAACCGCAAAATAGTTATCTTTGAGGAGTATGAAATACCTTTCAGCCTTCTCGGGCTCCTCAAATATTTTCTTGAGCACCTGAGCAACTGTATGATCTTTCGAAAGCAATTTCAGAATTTTTTGATCCTCCTCGTCCAGAAATCTGCTCAAACTCTGCATTAACTCATCCATGCTGCCCGATAATTTGTAAAAATAAAAAGCTTTTCTTAGGGTGGAATAAACTCTGGGGGCCTTACAGCTTTAAGCCTGATCGCACTCCTTTCGCATCCAACAACGCAGACCCCGCAGCCGAAGCACTTCTCGGGAATCACCCTTGCCTTAAATTTCTTGCTCCCTTCTGGCTTGAAAAGTTCAATTGCATCGAAGGGGCACCTCTCAACGCACGTCTGACAGCCTGTGCACTTATCAATTTCGACAAAGGCTTCATACCGGCTCTTTTCGATAATACTGCCTATATCGACCTTTGCGGCTCTTGAGGCTAGGAAAAACTCGCAGCAATCGGGGCAACAGTTGCAGTTAACAGTTATTCGGGGATCAACCATCTTCGAAGTATTCGGCCAAGTATGGACAAGTCCGTCCCTCTCGATCTCGTCGATAAGAGCCAAAGCAGCTTCATGCGAAAGTTCTATACCTGCATCCTTTGCAATCACGTATTCCGCTCCCCTGCCAACCTGAATGCAGTGCCAGGTCTTTTCGTCTGTATGTTTGCAGGGCTCTCCAATTAGCATCGAGAGATTTCTGCACGAGCACGGCACCACTGCGATTTTCTGCTGGGCCTTCATGATTTCCTTCATGTTTTCGTGGGGCAGCACATCTGGCAAGTCCTTTATCGCATTGTATGCAGGTATTACCCTCCAGATCTTCACACCAGAGAGAGATAGCAGTTCTCCCATTCTCTTATAGCCCTCATACTCCAGGAACTCCTTCCAGAACCTCGCCAGTTCTGGATCCTTTACGTGTTTACTGGCAAGCGTTGAGTCATGTAGCTGGATTATATCTCTCGCAAATCTAAAATACTCCCTGTTTTTGAAATCCCTTGGAAAAACAACGCCCTTCTTGAAAAGTCCTTCAAGGATGTCCCGGACTCTCTCTTTTTCAATTCCGACCTTTGCCGAAATTTCATCTATCGTCCCCGGAAGGGCAGAAGCAACCTTTGCTTCCTCTTCGTCCATTACGTATTTCAAGATCTTTTCAAGCTTTTCGGAACCAGCAAAACCGAGCTTTTCCATCAGTGCTTCGTAGCTCATGCAACTTCCTGGTAATAAAATATTTAAAACTTGTGTTTGTTTGGAGCAAGAGTGGCTGAAAGGATTGTAGAGCTTGCAGAATAGAATACTCATCGAGCAAAAGTCTTATAAATCCAGAAGAGTAATGGTATACTACACAACAACTTCGAGTGAAATTACCGCGGATCCAGCAAGGACCCCGACTGAGCACCGCTCTGGGTGAGGGGTAGGATTCTAATCCGCGGTATAGAGAGGGAGGACCGCAGAGGCTTGCGGTCTGATGCGGGGCTTGCCAGCAGAGCATACTGGCAGGCAGGGGGACGTATTCACTTTAACCCCGCCAATTCTGGTTGATCCTGCCAGAGGCCACTGCTACCCGGCCGGGGCGAAGCCCAGCGACGCCAGGGGGGCCGAGGGGCTTGCCGCAAGGCAAGCCCCGGCGGACGGCTCAGTAACACGTGGACAACCTGCCCTCGGGAGGGGGATAACCCCGGGAAACTGGGGCTAAACCCCCATAGGAGATGGATACTGAAATGTTCCATCTCCGAAAGTCCGCAAGGAGCCCGAGGATGGGTCTGCGGCGGATTAGGTAGTTGGTGGGGTAACGGCCCACCAAGCCTAAGATCCGTACGGGCCATGGGAGTGGGAGCCCGGAGATGGACCCTGAGACAAGGGTCCAGGCCCTACGGGGCGCAGCAGGCGCGAAACCTCCGCAATGCGGGAAACCGCGACGGGGTCAGCCGGAGTGCTCGCGCATCGCGCGGGCTGTCGGGGTGCCTAAAAAGCACCCCATAGCAAGGGCCGGGCAAGGCCGGTGGCAGCCGCCGCGGTAATACCGGCGGCCCGAGTG